>CAMLEX010000360.1 GCA_946479055.1 uncultured Bacteroidota bacterium
ATCAACAGTTCCGGGTTGGACATCAAAGCAATGGCTAGCCCTAAACGTTGCTTCATTCCAAGTGAGAATTTTCCTACTGGCTTTTTAGCCACATTTAATAAACCAACCAGCGTCAATGATTCGTTGATTGCTTCAACGGGAGTATTTTTTATGCGTTGAACAATTTTCAGATTATCGAAAGCGCTAAGATGGTTGTAAAGTGATGGCGTTTCAACAAGTGTTCCGAGCCGGGAAAATATCCATGGACTTTCCTTTTGCAATTCTTTTCCGAAAAGCATGACATTCCCTTTTGAAGGTGTTAACAGCCCAAGCATTAGCCTGATGGAAGTTGTTTTTCCCGAACCGTTTGGCCCAAGGAACCCATATATAGTACCCTGACCAACTTTAATGTTGAGCGAACTGATCGTACGTTTGTCATTACCAAAAGAAAAGTCCAGGTTCCGCGTTTCGATTGCTGGTGTATCCATCTTTTTTTCAGTAAATATTATGCAGGGAGGAATTTAAATCAAGGATAAATGTCCAACTCAAAGAATACCTGGTCAGGCGGGGAGATCTCCGTGTCCGGCATTAGACATTAGATTCACCCCGCTGGACACCCGTTTGCGCTGTTTAATCAAAAAAGGTGCCCCCCTGTGCAAAGCTTTTCGCATCTTTATTGTATGGTGGGTTTCGAAAAATTTATTCAGAGGATAATCGGGTCTTCAGTGAGCTTGCATATTATGTTTTGTATTGCCTTTATCCTGTTGTTTTTTTTACCCGTTATTACAAGTCCGGCTCCTTCCGAAATTGCAATAAACGCGATCGTAATATGCGCCTTTTTCATATTTACTTTGTACAGCGGCAGGTTTGTCACCCGTAACTGGCTGCTGAAAAACAAATTGGTTCCTTTTATAATTGCTGCAGGATTGATTGTTTTTCTTTTTTCAATATTGATGTTAGCGCTGCTTTACGCAAGCGGGCAAAAATCACCTGTGCAGGCCCTGTCGCTCGGCGTACCGCTGGTGATTTTATTTTTTTCAATGGGAATATTTCTCACCATGACAAGCACTACGCTTCGGAGACAGATAAGGGCAGTGGAGATAGATCGGGAACAAAAACAAAGTGAACTTGAATTGTTGAGATCACAATTGAGCCCGCATTTTTTATTCAATACGCTGCATAACCTGTATGGACTTTCAGTAACGGAGCCTACGACCATTCCGCCACTGTTGATCAAGCTGGCCGACTTGCTGCGCTATTCTGTTTATGATACTAAAAAGGAATATGTCCCTCTCCGGGAAGAGCTGGCGTATATTTATAACTATATTGACCTTGAAAAAATAAGATTGGGAGACAGGGTTGATTGTATAACAGATATCAATATTGACAAACAGGAGGAGGTGAGAATCGCACCGCTTATCCTGATTACATTTATTGAAAATGCCTTCAAGCATGCAAAAGATTCAGTTGAACAAAAAATTTATGTTGTCATACGACTGTGGGTTGCCGATTCAGAAATATGTTTTAGTGTTTTAAATAGTCACAGTGAAAATGGTTCACAAAAAAAAAGCATTTCAGAGGCATCGGGCCAGGGTCTGCCGAATACCATTCGAAGACTGGATCTACTATATCCTGGCAAATATTCTCTTGTTCAGGAGAAAGGAACGCACCAATATCGCGTAGAGCTAAAATTAAAAAAAGTCTGAATGAAGATACGCTGTGTTATTGTTGATGATGAGCCGATTGCTAGAAACCTGCTTGTAAATTTTGCAGGATATATTCCCGATTTGGAAGTAGTTACTGTATGCAGCAATGCACTTGAGGCGAGGGAGTTTTTAATGGAACAAGGCGCTGACTTGCTTTTTCTCGACATACACATGCCCGTTCTCGATGGATTGCAGTTTTTATCCACCTTGAAGCAGCCGCCAATGGTGATTTTTACGACTGCTTACAAGGAATACGCCACCACAGCATTTGATCTTGCGGCAGTTGACTATTTAGTGAAACCTTTTCCGTTCGAACGGTTCTTGAAAGCGATTGATAAGGTTTATGAAAAGTTACAACGATCATTACCAGACAAGTCATCGCTATCCAGCCAAAAGAATATTTTAATTAAAGAAGGAACGAGGATGCACAACATTGATATGGCTCACATATTATATGCAGAAGCAAAGGGAAATTACACCCAGATTGTTACGCTAAGTGGGTCAATTTTGGCAAATACATCCTTAAGCAGTTTTGAAAGAAAATTGCCTCCTGATAGTTTCGTTCGCATCCATCGGTCATTTATCGTGAATAAATCGAAGGTGGGTCATATTGAGGGGAATCAGGTATGTATCAACAAGCGCATGCTGCCACTTGGTAGCAACTTTAAAACGAGTTTTATTAAAAGCCTCGAACATTGAGAGAGCAAGCACAGGCTCAGCATAGATGCAGACGAAAAGAAAGTGACCTATGTTGTGAGTTTTCATTTTTATAACTACATAATTACGCTACCGTTGCCACTACACCGCGATGATGTTCAAGAAAGATATAGCCAGTTTAAATTTATACCACCTCCCTCTTATTTTTTAAAAGACGGAGTTAGCTTTGATGCTATGCCACGAGTACGGAGGGCATCGGCTCTACATTTTCTTTTGAATTACCGCTTAAAAATACAGATAAATCACTGCCTATATGAACTACATTCGTGTTAGACGCGGTCTTAATAGGGTTTAATTCGCTTTCATTTTTAGGGGAGTTTGGGACGCTAAGATTATTAATTCTGCTACTTCTTTTGCATGTGAAATATAAACAGAATGGCTGGCTCCTTCTATTTCAACCAATTGGCTTTTTGCTCTTTTTGCATACATGCGTTCCAGATCTGGATTTATAATTCTGTCAGATTTAGCTACCATGTACCAACTGGGTTTTACTTTCCATGCTGGATTTTGAATGATTGCATGAAAAACAGAATCGACAGTCGGTGTTTGCGATATAGCCATAAAATTTGCCTTTTGTTTCGGAACACCACCTGCAAAATCGATTGCGAACTTTTCAGGGTCAATATAATCAAGTCCATCTTTGCCTTTTATTAAAGATTTATAAGCAGGTTGATAGAGTTTACCATTGTCGGCTTCAGATTCGCCGTTATCTGGTGCATGTGCTGCAATGTATACTATCCCAACAACTTTGGGGTCGTTTCCGGCAATAGTGACTACGGCTCCTCCATAACTATGCCCTACCAAAATGCAAGGGCCGTTTTGCTGGTCAATTATACGTTTAACGGCAGCAACATCACCCTCAAAGGATGTCAAGGCTTGCTGTGTTACAACTACATTATATCCTTTTTTATTGAGAATATCATAAACGCCCTGCCAACCAGAACCGTCTACGAAAGCACCATGTACAAGAACAATATTTTTTACAGCACTATCTTGTCCATAGTTATTATTGATAGACGCTATCCATACCAAAAGTGTTATCACTGGAAAAGACAACTTTTTTTGTAATAAAATTCCTGATTTCATACCGAGTTTTTTTATTTAAATTTTATGACGAAAGAGTTTTTATGTCACCTAAAAAAAAATAAACTATCACTGATATTAACGTAACGTGGCGCATTTTGTATCAAGAAGCTCTTAAACAATATTTTAGCAAAGGGCACTCACTCTAAGTAAATCATTACAACCTTAATTCAATGCCCTGTATTCCTTTGGCGAATAACCTGTTTTGCTTTTAAACAATTTTGTGAAGTGTGACGGATGCTCAAAGCCTAAATCGTATGCGATTGAACTGATGGGGCTTTCTGTACTCCATAACATAGTTTTCGCCTTATCAATCAATTTCAAATGAATATGTTCCTGCGTGGATTTGCCTGTGTATTTGTTCAATAGGTCGGAGAGGTAATTGGCAGAGAGGCTCAGTTGCGAGGCAAAGTACTTTACATCCGGCACACCCATTTCGATTAACGTACTTTGAGAAAAATAGTCGTTTAGAATCCTGTCGAATTTCTCAACCACATCGTTGCTTACCTTCACCCTTGTAAGAAACTGACGGTCATAAAATCTTGAACAGTAAGACAGCAGTAATTCAAGATTGCTAAGGATCAAATGGTGAGAATGGTTATCCAGGTTCATTGAGATTTCCTTTTCTATATTTTGCAGACAATCTTCCAGAACGTTTTTCTCGGTTTCCGAAATATGCAGGCACTCGTTGGTATCATATCCAAAATACGAATACTGCGTTAATTTTTGTCCTTTACTACTTGCGTGTAAAAAATCGGGGTGAATATAAATTGCCCAACCTTCTACCTTATTTTCAATTCCTGGTGATAACACCTGGTTGGGTGCTGTAAACATTAATGAGCCTTCTGAAAAATCATAGGAAGTACGTCCATACTTAAAAGAACCTTCGATCTTTTTACAAGCGATGGAATATAAATCCAACCTGTATGCAACATCCGGCTTTCTGTGCGACCGGTCAACTTTAGATAGATCAACAACTGTTATCAATGGGTGCATCGGTTTTTTGTAACGGAAAAAATCGTGCAGTTCAGAAATTGATTTGATATCTATATATTCCATTTGTAGCGAGTTTAGGAATGACTAACGCAAATTTATAAAGAAGGGTCTAGACCGGGACTATCCTGCTATTTATTATTCCGAACAAAGCCCGTTCGTATGCCTTAACTACTTCTCAGGCTTCTAGAGTTTTTTTGGTAGTTATTAACAGCAAAGTGCTCGGGTTTTCCGTTAGGCCATAGCTCCCCCGCTGACCAAAAGCTGTTGACCGCTCACAAAACCTGACAGTTCACCGGCGAAAAATTCTGCAACATTTGCAACATCTTCCGGGGTACCCATGCGCTGCATTGGGTAAAAATCATGTATCATTCTTCTGATTGGATCGTTCGCTTCGACAGTGGTATGTATACCTGCTCCTTCAGTTGCAGTCGGTAATATGGCATTTACGGTTATCCCTTTTTTACCCAACTCTTTTGCCAATACCTGCACCAGATAAAGCGGCGCTATTTTGCTTCCCCCATGAAGGGCATAGCCAGGGTTGGGCAATCCGGTAGTACTAGAGCCGACATAAATAATTCTACCATTATTAGCTATATTATTTGCAGCCGCCTGCATAGTAAAAAATGCTCCTTTGGTATTTGTATTAAACAAATTATCAAATTGCAATTCACTAAATGACGCAACAGGCAAACCTACCAGTTCCAAACCGGCATTGACAACTACAATATCAATTTTACCAAACTGCTCAATAGCCAATTCAAACATTTTATTTATTTCATTAGGCTTTGAAACATCGGCTTGAACGGAAAGGGCCTTCACCTGATAACTTTCAATTTCCTTTACTACCTCCGCGGCTGCCGCTGAATTATTATTGTAATTGACAATTACATTTGCACCTAACTGGGCATATCGTAAAGCAATAGCCTTACCAATGCCTCTTGAAGCGCCGGTAACCAAGGCTATTTTATTCATTAATGTTTTCATCTTGTTTTAATTTTATGAGTAGTAACAGTTTTTTTAATGTCTGCTCTATTCTTTGTTAAGAGATCAGTTAACTTCATCAGCAATCATATAAACATTCCGCCACTTACCTCAATACGTTGTGCGTTTACAAAGCGGCTGTCGTCTGAAAGCAATGATGCAACAAAAAGACCTAAATCATCAGCTTCACCAATACGGCCCAAGGCAATCGCATTTGCAATTTGCTGACGATG
>CAMLEX010000361.1 GCA_946479055.1 uncultured Bacteroidota bacterium
GTAAAAGGGATTGAAAATCAAGTGATTTAAAAAAAGTTTAGGAAAATTTAACAAACAATCTAATTATCCCTTATTTTAGCGGGCCTTTAAACAAAAAAGGCCCTTCCGTAGAAACGGACTGACCTCTAACGATTGCTTGCCATATGAAAAATTTTCGAAGTAGTATTTGTAGCTGACTGTTCAGCTTTTTGTTTTACAGGTTCTGCTTCCTAAATTTGACCTCTAACGATTCATTTTTGCTTCTAACGATTGCCTGCTATATGTATCCTGTAACAACACCACAAATGTAGGCTGCCTTAAATTATACTTCAAAACAACTTAAACCTATTTTGGGTATGTCAAAAGGACACTTAATGTGATAAAAACCTTGCTGATGGCTTATTCCATGAAAATTTCTGCACGATGTCCAACCGTTCCCATGATATATTATTTCAGTTAATTAAATCCCTTGAAAAGGCAGAAAAAAGGCATTTTAAGCTCTACATTAATCGTAGTTCCGCAAAGGAAGACCTGAAAATAGTCAGGCTTTTTGATGCTTTGGACAAAATGGACGCTTATGAGGAAAAATCCTTATTGAAAAAGCTCCCCGGCACGGAAAAAAGACAACTCTATAACCTTAAGACCCATTTATACAAGGAAATACTGGCTAGTTTACGTCTTTTAAAAAGTGCCGATAGTCTGGACCTCCAGCTGAACGAACAATTTGATTACGCTCATATTCTTTATAAAAAAGGGCTATTTCTGCAAAGCCTGAAAATTCTTGAAAGAGCTAAAGAATTGGCCAAGAACAATCAAAAGTTCTTTTTCCTTGCCCAGGTAGTGGCTTTGGAAAAAAGGATAGAGAATCTCCATATTACACATAGCGTAAAAAACAGGGCTGATATTCTTGCAAGAGAAGCCAACGAGGTAAGTCGCCATATAGATATAATGGCACGTTTAAGCAACCTTTCTTTACAGCTTTTTAGTTGGTTTACATTGCATGGCCATGCCCGTAATGAAAAAGATGAAGCCGGAGTAATAAAATTCATGCAGCAAAACCTACCGGCCGATACCAATCGCCTGGAAGGTTTTTATGAAAAATTGTACTTGTATCAAAGCTATTGCACTTATGCATTTATCCGTCAGGACTTTTTGCAATACTACCGATATGCTCAAAAGCAGGTGGATCTTTTCAGGTCTAATCCTTTGATGATAAGGGTGGAAACAAGCCATTACATAAAAGGCTTGCATTATTTGCTGAATGCTCATTTTGATCTTCGTAATTACAACTCGTTTGCAATAACCCTGGAGGAATTTGAAGCATTTGCGCAAACCAGTCGAGTACAGGATCATGATAACTTTCGTATACAGGCTTTCGTTTATATAAGTACGGCCAAGATTAACCAGCATTTTATGTTGGGAACATTCAAAGAAGGATTGAAGCTGGTGCCTGATATTGAAGAAAAACTGGAAGAGTATGCTATTTTTCTTGATCAACACCGGATCATGGTGCTTAACTACAAAATTGCGACCCTGTATTTTGGCAGCGGCGATTATAGCACCTGTATAGATTACCTGCAGAAAATCATTTATGAAACCGGCGAACTTCGCACCGATCTGCAATGTTATGCCCGCTTGCAGCATTTGCTGGCTCATTATGAATTAGGAAATTATGATATCATGGAGTCGTTGACCAAATCGGTCTATCGTTTCATGGCTAAAATGCAAAACCTCACCGTAGTCGAAGAAGCGATGTTTCATTTTCTTCGTCACTCGTTTCATAATATTCCGGCAAAAAAATTAAAACCCGAGCTAGAAATATTTTTACAAAAGATCAAGCACCTTGAAAAGAATCGTTTTGAAACCCGTGCTTTCGCCTATCTCGATATTATTTCATGGGTTGAAAGTAAAGTATATGCAAAGCCCATGAGTGAGATTATACATAACAAATACCTGCAAAGTAAGCGAAGACTAAAAGCAAATTCAGAAAAAGGATAATTTACACGGATATTATCTTTAATATTCCGTTTGATCGGCATCAACCTTGCTCCCATTCACTAACTGGTATAATTATTTTCAAACAAGTCCCCAGCTCCCAGCCGGGCTTCGTAAATTGCGGCCATGCAGGACTATTTACACGGATTGAACGAGCGGCAGAAAGAAGCCGTATTACATATTGATGGGCCATTGATGATCATAGCTGGCGCCGGAAGCGGAAAAACAAAAGTGTTGACTACCCGTATTGCTCATTTGATGGCCAAAGGTGTTGATGCTTTCAATATATTGGCACTCACCTTTACCAATAAGGCGGCTAAGGAAATGAAGGAACGTGTAGAGAAGATTTTGGGAAATAACGAAGCAAGAAATTTATACATCGGCACTTTTCATAGTGTATTTGCAAGAATATTAAGAAGCGAAGCCCATCGACTGGGGTATCCAAACAGTTTTACCATTTACGATACTGACGATTCAAAGAGTGTGGTAAAAGCGGTAATCAATGAATTGCACCTGGATGATAAGCATTATAAACCCGGCACCGTTTATAATAGAATTTCCGCTGCTAAAAATGCATTGGTTGGCCCTGCTGAATATGCTACCGATTACTATCTGCAGCAAGAAGATATGCGCAGTAACCGTCCGGCTATCGCCCAGATCTACGATGCGTATGTAAAACGTTGTTTCAAAAATGGGGCGATGGATTTTGACGATCTCTTACTAAAGTTTTATGAACTGCTGAAAAATTTCCCCGAAAGCCTGAGCAAGTATCAGCATAAGTTCAAATACATCATGATAGATGAGTACCAGGATACCAACCCGGCTCAGTATGAAGTGGTGAAATTGTTAGGTGCCATGCATGAGAATGTTTGCGTGGTAGGCGATGATGCACAGAGTATCTATAGTTTTCGCGGTGCTACGATCCAGAATATTTTACAATTTCAGAAAGACTATGATGAAGTAAAAGTGGTAAAGCTGGAACAAAACTATCGAAGCACACAAAGTATATTGCATGTGGCCAATGAAGTGATCAGTAATAATAAAAACCAGATTGAAAAAATATTATTTACTGAAAATAGCGAAGGTGAAAAAATAAAACTGATCCGCACTTCTACGGATAATGACGAAGGGAAGTTTGTAGCGGATACCATACAGGAACAAAAGCTGCGCAATCATTACAGCAATAAAGATTTTGCAATTCTCTACCGTACCAATGCGCAAAGCCGTGCCTTTGAGGAAAGCCTGCGACGTATGGGCATTGCTTATACTATTTATGGCGGCCTTAGTTTTTATCAGCGCAAGGAAATAAAAGACGTAGTGGCATACCTGCGCTTATTGGTTAATACAAAAGATGATGAAGCGTTGAAACGTATCATCAATTACCCGGCAAGAGGGATTGGCAAAACAACAGTAGACAAAACGATACTGCTGGCCAACGAGAATAACATCACCATGTGGGATGTATTGGAAAAAGCATCTGAGTTTGGTTTCAGGGCCGGCACATTACAAGCGATCGAAGAGTTTGTGACCATGATAAAAAGCTTTACCAGTATGTTGAAAACCAAGAATGCATACGAAGTGGCTTTTCATGTAGGCAAACAAACAAATATTATAAAAGAACTTTTTAATGATAAAAGTACCGAAGGCGTACAGCGATATGAACATATCCAGGAATTATTAAATAGTATAAAAGAATGGACAGAAAGTCCCGACAATGACGAAGGGGAATTGGTAGATAAAAGCCTCGGTTCTTATTTACAACAGATCACATTGCTGACGGACGCAGATAATAAAGATCCCAATGCCGACACAGTGAAATTAATGACAATACATGCCGCCAAAGGCCTGGAGTTTAGTTGTGTGTTTGCGGCAGGATTGGAAGAAATGCTTTTCCCCAATGCCATGAGCATTAATACAAGGGAAGAGCTGGAAGAAGAAAGACGTTTATTTTATGTAGTGATCACCAGGGCCAAAACCCGTTTGTGGATCACTTATGCCAATACACGATACAAGTTTGGTTCATTGGTACAGAATGAACCCAGTCGTTTCATCGATGAACTTCCTGAAAAATATCTTGACCGGAGTTTTGCAGGTGTTGGTACAAAAGGAAGTTCTGGTTTCGCCACATCTGCTTATGAACGGATGAATGGCGGTTGGGGCGCAGCAGCACAAGCGGAAAAACGATATGGTCCTGCACCCAATAAAAAGAAAGACGAAACACCATCTTATTTAGGGCCGAAGACTGCCTATCAAAAAGTAGTGGAGCATAAACCTTCGGCTGATTTTGTTGCCAGCGATACATCTGGTTTGCAGGTGGGACAAAAAGTGGAACACCAAAAGTTTGGTTTTGGCGAAGTGATGAAAATGGAAGGAGCGGCACATAATCCAATTGCAACGGTAAAGTTTGCTCAGAATGGAGAGAAGAAAATTATGTTGAATTATGCGAAGCTGCGGATAATTGAATAGTCGTCGCCTGCACCTTTTTGTATAAAAATTCTTATCATCTTAGTCAAGTGATAAATAAAAATTATTAACAGCTTGCTGCACGTATTGAAAAAGCCCTTCTTGAACTGCATATCGAAGATCTTGCGCCCTTGAATCCAGTAAAAGCATGTTGGGGGAAAGCTAAGCATGCCATCTCCCTATACAAATAACAGATGCCTATTCCATTCTTTCAGAAAAACTTTGGAAGAAAAAGATTTGCAAAGAATATCGCGGCAGTTTATAAACTAAGCGAATATATCAACAGACTTCCTCGGAATAAACATAAATGGCTTATAGATAAAATCTATTGGACATAGAATAATATTATCATTTTCTATACGCCTTGAAAATTATATTTGCAACTCTTACGATGACCATATACGGTCAGCAACTTGCCTCAAACATATTAATAAAAGTTATCTATTTTAAAACAATCATATATTATGAGCAATAGGGTATTATCCGTAGGAAGCCAGTTTCCGGCATTTAAGAAGAAAGCAGTAGTATCAATCGAAAAAGGAAAGGAATTTATTGACCTGACCAATGAGTATGCAACAAAGGAGGGCAAATGGACAGTGATGTTCTGGTGGCCAAAAGATTTCACGTTTGTTTGTCCCACCGAAATTGCTGAATTCAATGGTAAAGCTGGTGAGTTTTCTGATCGTGATGCGGTACTGATCGGCGCTTCTACTGATTCAGAGTTTGTACATGCTGCCTGGAGAAGGGATCATACTGATTTGCGAAATTTGAAATTTCCTATGTTGGCAGATACTTCCAAATCATTGGCCGAAGAGCTGGGCATCCTGGACAATGAAGAAAAAATAGCTTACAGGGCTACTTATATCATAGATCCGCAAGGTATCGTTCGCTGGGTAAGTATCAATGACCTGAATATAGGACGTAATGTACAGGAAGTGATCCGTGTACTGGATGCATTGCAGACAGATGAGCTTTGTCCCTGCAACTGGAAAAAAGGAGAAGAAACTCTTACTACGCAACTAAGCCTTAATTAATTTTTTTATCTATAACAATTGACAAAGATTTTATTCTAAAATTAAATTTTCATTGCCCACAAAAGAACGAAGAACACAAAGCAGTACTATTCAATTTCATTTTTTTCGTTGTGTTCTTTACGTCTTTGTGAGAAGCCGTTTTTGAATTCCTTTGTTTTAAAAAACATATCATGAGCGAAACAGTATTAGTACAAAACGAAACATTCAATAACCTTTTG
>CAMLEX010000362.1 GCA_946479055.1 uncultured Bacteroidota bacterium
AGGCAAGAAAATGGACAACCTAAATCCATTTTGAAAAAAAATACAGCAAAAAAATTAAAAGATACCGACAACTACTTTTCTTCAGATAAACAAAAACCTGTTAGATCAATCATATCAAAACCTGTTGATAACAGTATAGCGAATAACACCGTCAAGCCTGTTGCCGATGACAGCCTGGCAACTCAAAAAAATATTGCTCCTGAGGAAAAAAAGCAAGAAGATACAGCTCAGACAGAAACAACCAAAACAGTAAATAAAAAAGAAAAGAAGAAACCTTCTACGGCTGCTAAATTCAGTTTAAACTTTTCATTTGGACCTGATGTTAGCAGCGTAGGAATTGATAAACCCGGCAAATTAAAAATGCAATATGGAATTGGAGCAAGCTATTCTTTTTCAGAGAGGTTTGGAATAAGAACAGGATTTTTTGCCGGTTATAAAATATATACAGCTGACTCTGCAGATTATCACCCGCCTTATACTATTAACAACCTGCAAAAAATTGATGCGAATTGTTTTGTATATGAAATACCTGTGACCCTTGTGTATAATTTCGCTGCCTCAAAAAAACACAATTGGTTTGTTTCAGGAGGAGTTTCTTCATACATAATGAAAAAAGAAACTTATGAATACTACTATAAAACTCCATTGGGGCAACCACAATATTATAGCCACACCTATAAAAATAAAAACTCACACCTGTTTTCTGTTATTAATATTTCCGGAGGTTATCAGCATAATTTTACAGATCGTTTTTCCATAATGGCAGAACCTTATGTAAAGATTCCTGCAAAAGGTATTGGTGTTGGAAAAGTAAAACTCAATAGCACCGGTGTATTATTTACTGTCGGCTTCAAGCCATTTCTGAAAAAAAAATAACTTTTCTTAACTGATCATTTTTCTACAGGCAACTTTTTTTAATACAGTAACGATTTTATAGAAACAACATTCTATAACTGAACATTACAAATTATTTAAAAGTAACCCGATGAAAAAATTAGTTATATCCTGTACATCTATTGTAGTTGTATTTAGTATTGTGTTCGTATCGTGCAGCAAAGGAGATAGCGATGAATCTACGCCTACTCCTTCAGCAAGTTGCAGTGGTACTCCAGGCCCCTTGTTCACCGCTGTTAAAAACATGATGCAGGCAAATTGCCAAAGCTGTCACAACAATTCTATTGCTAATGGTGGTATGAACTGGACAGTAGATTGCAATATCGTGGCCAATAAAGGCAGGATAAAAATAAGAGCCGTAGAACAAGGAACTATGCCCCCAACCGGCGCCTTGCCCCAAAGTGAAAAAGATAAAATTACAGCCTGGATAAATGCGGGAGGAAAAATTACTGATTAAAAATCCGGCCATCAATGTCACATACAGAAAGGGCTCTTGTAAAAACAAGAACCCTTTTTTTTAACCAACTGTTCATGCTGTAAAGCTATTTTCATGTATTCATTTTATTATCTTTTTGTCATCCCCGATGCTTTGGGACAAGCTATGGAATTCATCATAAAAATTTTCATCGTCCCGCCGAAGGCGGGAGTATAAATTGCTCGAAAATTTTTATGACTTATTTCTATTTTTCTTTTTCCAGAGAAGATCAAAATCTCTTGAAACGGTAAAGCCCCACCTGTACTGGCCCTTTCCCCATGATGTAACAGTGCGGGGTATAAAACGATTTTCCAGTATTTCAGTGGCATTGGTGAAATTCAAATGAAATACGTGGCCTTCTGTCAATAGTTCTACTCCTACTCCCATTACATCATAAAACCGTACATCCTGCGTTTTGAAAAAATCAATGCTGCTTTGACTGCGGAAAGTGTGGAAGTAATCAAACAATAAACTGAACTTTCCTTTTACGGGCAAACGAAAAGCGCCGCCTAAGGCAAAAAGCGTTTCATCATCTCCACTGACCACATAATTTCTATGAACTACTGTAGGATTTGCCTGCAGGCTTATGTTTCCAAATTTCCGTGCTATCATTAATTGCAGGGTCTGGCTCAGCCTGTCTGAAAAATCATCAAAGGAATTTTCCTGACCCGCTACAGCGTTGGCCTTCATAGACGACACAACAGCATTGGCAAAAAAGGTCATAGAGAATGGGTGTTTGGAATCATTAGCCTGCTGCATCAATCTGTATTTGATGCCTAACTCATATAATTGCTGTACAATACCAGCACCTTTGGCTCTTGCAGCAACCAGGTTTATTCTTTTGCTTAACCCGTACTGAAACCCGATCCTGACATCGGTTGCATTGTCAAGGCCAAAGAAATTTTTTATCCCGCCATCATCGCCGGCAACATCGCCAAAATTGTGTGTGACTTTAAACTCAAGTATCCCTTTGGGAAGCAACTCTACTGTATTTGCATTGATGAGTCTTGGTGAAGAAAATATCCAGATATAATCCGGCTCCGTTTGTTTTTGTTGGGTTGAATTAATTTGATTTTCTACTATTACTGTGTCTTGAGAGAATCCTTTCACACTTATTAAGAAGAACAGTAACCCGACAATTTTATTCATGACATTTTATTTTTCCAACTAAACGGGGAAATAAAAACCAAGGTTGCCTTTTGATTACTTGAGAATAATGCTAAGACTTTAGTATAAACGTACTAAGACAATTCATTCCATTTTGCAATGATCTCTTCTGCATGAGCTTTATTTTTTGGACGCAGAAAAATTTTTCGGATAATTCCTTTTTCATCTATGACGAATGTAGTGCGGTGCACACCCATATAATAATTACCAAACATTTGTTTCTCTCCCCAAACTCCATATTTTTCCAGGATAGTGTGATCCGGATCGGCGACAAGAGTAAAAGGCAATAAAAATTTTTTTTCAAACTTCTTATGACTTTCTGCTTTATCAGGGCTGATACCGATCACTTCAAACCCGTTTTTCTTCAATAAACCGAAATTATCCCGCAGGTTACAGGCCTGTATCGTACAGGTTGGCGTGTCATCTTCAGGATAAAAAAATATGATTACGTTTTTTTCTTTATAGTCTGCCAGCGATAATTTTTCACCATTTTGGTTAATTCCGGAAAACGCAGGTGCTTTATCGCCTTCCTTAAGAGTTATCCCTTTAAATCCTGGTTGAGATTTTTTAACTGCCATATATCATCCTCTTTTTCATTAAATTTAATCTATTCGTTCTTTTATTTCTTCTTCCTGGTTGCTGCTTTTTTAGCAGTTCTTATTTTCTTTTTGCTACTCGCTTTTTTTACAACTTTCTTTTTTGGTGGCGGAGTATAAGGATATTTTTTAAACCACCATGTCTTAGTAGTTGTATTTCCAACAAGATCTTCCATTGTTACTTTTAATTCATGTACGCCATCCGGGCAAAGTTCATCAAATTTATAGATATAGGATCTTCCTTTATCATTAGTAAACCGCAGCCATTGCCCATCCAATTCGGCCCGAAAACTTTTTACAGCAAAATTATCTTTTGGTTGAAAAACAATTCTTGTCGCTGCACTGAGATTTATAGTGTCTGCTCTTCCCAACTCATTAATGGAAGGCGGTTCAAGGTCAAGAAAAGCCTGGAAATTTCCAAAGTCATCAAAATCAGCTACCAGAAAACCATTCTGTACACTGGCTTTGCGAACATACTTTTTATTTCCATATTCTCTTTGCAATACTACTTTACCATACCATTTACCCGGTAGTTCTTCAGTTGGTTTTACCCTGACTGTAAAAGAACCATGCACAGGTATTGCCGGATTGTTGAATGAATGAACGGCAGAAAGGGAACCTGGGCTTTGTTTGTTAATAGTATAATATAAGACCGGTATTGTATCATACAAACAATCTTCAGGCATGTAAACTTCAAAACCGGGTCTTTCCAAAACATTTACATAACCCGGAGAAAAATGCGGATGCACTGAATGCGTCTGCAATCTATCATAACCTCCATCGTATTGAACAGAAAAATTTAATGCGGAAGAATTCTGATACGCATCTTTTACTTCGATCCTGACTGAATGAATATTGGTATCAGGGAGATAAACAATACCATTACTACTATATTGTCGATAGACAGGGCCATAATCACCCGGCAATTGAGACACATGCTGCAAATAAGGACCTCCATTATGCTTATACCTGAAATCAATATGAGCATTCATATATCCCGTCTCCTCATAACTGATACTATCTATTTCAAACCCCGCGACCGCTTTATCATCTAAAAATAGTTTGGCGGAGAAAATACCGTCCTGATTATTTGACCCATTTATCCTGTCATAAGCTTGTATTGCAAAACTGATCTTATTCAATTCTGTTTTTAATACCGGAATTTTAGCAAGGGAATAATCATTACTGTTTTTTTTAAGGCCAAAAAATTCCGGGCTTTGTTCATACAAACTGAAACTACGGTCGTACATAGCCAGTTTCACAATTGTCGGCGACACATTATCCTGTAAAGGCATCCCAAACAATAATGGATTCAGGCATTTATCCGTTTTTGTATCCCTTATTTCAAAATGAACATGTGGTCCCTGTGATCCGCCGGTATTGCCGCTGTAAGCAATAAAACTTCCTTTGCTCACGGGAAATTGTTGTGGTGTAAATTCCAGATCAATGGCCCATGTTTGTTGTTTATATTGTTGTTCTTCTACAAATTTTTCCAACGCAGGATTAAAATCATTCAAATGCGCATACAAAGTGGTCAGGCCATTGGGATGATTGATATAAATAGCACGGCCAAAACCAAAAGGCTCGATCCTGATTTTTGCAATATAACCGGCAGCGGCAGCATACACCAATTGATTTTCTTTTTGAGCAGTGCGGATATCCAGGCCCATATGCCAGTGATTGTTTCTTAACTCACCGAGGTTAGCTACTATTTCAGGTTTGAGATTAAGTGGCCAGCGGAAATAACCCTTGGGATATTGAGGTGTTTGGGAAGAAACAAAACCCGGAACAAGAAATATAAAAACGATCAATCCAATAATCCGATACATGCGCAAATGTACTATGATAGAGGTTTTGTAAAAAGCAAAAGTTAATTATCATATTCCTATACTGGCAAAAAAATTGCCCTGATTCCTGACTTTGTATTAACATTTTTAATTAAAAAATTTCAAACCTTACCATTCTCTTATTGTTAATTCTGTAATACTACCATTTCTGGCATGAAATTTTAGTTACTCACTTGAATATTAATTACCCCTAAAAAGGAAGAGTATGAGACGGATTATATACTCCTTATTGTTCAGCATGATCATGATCGCCGGTTTATTTATCGGGATGATAAAAGGTCAGGAAGTTCGCAACAAATGGCTCAGCAAAATGAAGTTTAAGCATGAAGAAAGAAGAGAGAGCCAGAAACAGCTTGTTAAAGGCGAGATCATTCTCGACGAAATTGAAGAAGCGACTTATCACAGTTGATTATGTTTTGTACGATCCCAGGCGATATTTTACCTAACGGTCGTATGTAGAAATAAAAAGGAATCCCGCCTGCAGGCGGGATTCCTTTTTATTTTAAAGAACTCCCTTCATACTTCTAAACTTTTTTTCCAATAGCATCACCAAAACCACCCGATTCCCTTAGTTTTGCGCAATTTGTTTAACCGCTTCAAATCCCCGCCTTCGGACGGGACTGGCTTCAGTATGGAGCCATCTAAAATAAAAAATGCCAAAAGATAATTCTATCAAGTCGGTCCTGATCATAGGTTCAGGGC
>CAMLEX010000363.1 GCA_946479055.1 uncultured Bacteroidota bacterium
TCCTTCAAGACCATCTCCCCGTGAGATGAAACGTAGTATATACGGAAAAATCATATGCAGATTTTAAAAGCCATACTCCAATTGAAAAGTTTTGTAAAAAAATTACCGAAAGCACGGTGCATTATCGTTATACCATTATTGATAAGCCATTTGGTGTTAGCAGCTCAAACAACTCCTTCCCGTGAATACCAATTAAAAGCCGTTTTTCTTTACAATTTTACTCAATTTGTTGAATGGCCGGCCAATTCGTTTTCTTCTGATCTGGCGCCGATGGTCATCGGTATTTTAGGAGCTGACCCGTTTGGATCTTACCTGGAAGAAACTATTTCTGGTGAAAAAATTAATGGGCATCCACTGCTTATTCAGCATTATAATTCTATTGAGGAAGTTGGGGAATGCCAGATACTGTTTATCAATGTAGCCGAAACAAAAAAAAGAGAACAGCTGATTGCAAGACTAAAAGGACGAAATATTCTTACTGTAAGTGATGCACCTGATTTTTTACAACAGGGAGGTATGATCAGGTTTTTTACTAAACAGGGTAAAATAAAACTGCAGGTTAATTTGGAAGCTACTAAAACAACCAACCTGGTCATCAGTTCAAAGTTGCTCAGGTTGGTAGAAATTTTTGTTCCTCAAAAAAATAATTAAATGATGTTATTCAAAGACATGCCGATACGAAGAAAGCTGATGAGAATCATTTTTCTTATCAGCGGGATCGTGTTGCTGGTAACATGCATAACATTCTTTATCTATGAGTTCTACGCTTTTCGTAAAACGACTGTAGAAAAACTTTCTACCATCGGAAAAATTATTTCTGCCAATAGCACGGCAGCACTTGCTTTTGATAATCAGGATGACGCCAAAGAAATTCTGGCTGCACTGAAAACGGAACCACATATCGTAGCTGCAGGATTATATGACAAGAATGGATATCTTTTTTCACGATATTCTTCCGGTACGGGAATAAATATTGTTCCGGCAAAGCCGGGATTGGAAGGCTATCATTTTATACATTCTCACCTGGAAGGGTTCCAACCTGTAATGCTGGAATCAAAACAACTGGGCACTTTGTATCTGAAATCCGACTTGGGAGCTATGTATGAACGATTACGACTTTATGGCCTCATAGTAGCGTTAGTGGTGAGTTTATCTTTTCTATTGGCTTACCTGCTTTCCAAAATACTTCAAAAAAGCATTTCAACACCTGTTCTTGCTTTAGCTGAAACCGCCAAAGTGATCTCAAATGAGAAAGATTATTCAGTACGGGCAGTAAAGACAGGCAACGATGAAGTAGGGGCGCTGACCGATGCTTTCAATAACATGCTTGAACAAATCCAGGATCAAACACGAGCCTTGCATGAGCAGCAAAGACAAGAGCAGGTAAAGATGATCACCACTACACTGGATGCGCAGGAAAAAGAAAGAAATCTGATTGGTCAGGAACTACATGATAATGTGAACCAGATCCTCGTAGGTACTAAATTGTTTTTATCCATGATCAAACAGGATCCGGTAAAAAATAAGCTGCTCATTAACTCCTGTATGGAAACCATTCAACAGGCCATTGATGAAAACAGGAAAATAGCTCATGCATTGGTTGCTCCCGACTTTGAAACAAAAATTCTCGCAGAGCAAATAGCAGACCTTACAGATAACATGCTCAAAACTTCAGGCATTGATGTAGATATTAATACAACCTGCCTGGTAGAAAGCCTGCTGGAAGAAGATCAAAAGCTGGCCATTTATCGGATAGCACAGGAACAATGCGCTAATATTATTAAGTATGCCCAGGCGCAACTGGTAGATATCTCTCTCAGTACATCCGATGAATGTTTTAAAATGGTCATTGCTGACGATGGCATAGGTATGGAAGCAAATAAACCCACAAAAGGTATTGGGCTAAAAAATATTAAAGGCCGCCTGAGTATCTTCAACGGAACTGTCAATATAAAATCCGTTCCCGGTAAAGGCTTTGCATTGGAAATAACGATGCCTTTAAAAAAAGCCAACATTTCAGATTTACGATCTCCAAAAACCAAAAGCACTGTTAGTATAAAAAAGGATACGCTTTAATACTGTTATATAATTTAATTGATTGCTGCAAAAAACTGTCTCGCAAAAATTGTACGATTATCCTCAGCCATTTTAATTCAACAATTATTTTATTTTCTTCCTGAAGTACAATCCCTACAGTCGTATTTTCGTCAGTAGTTTTAATTTCAGATCATATTTATTTAGCTGGAGTTTAGCGAACAAAAGTTGTAGCAATACATTTTTTTCAAGCAAAATCACCTGGTCCGGATAAAATATAAGAAGAGTGAGATAATATCTGAGAAGAAAAAAACAATAGTTATTTGGAATTTTAATTTTTGTATTTTCACACGATAGAATAGAAGTACTAGTTGTACCAAAAAGGTTAAAATAACTCTGATTGCTAACTGCCAGCCATGATATAGAATGGAGCCGTTTTAAAAACGGTGATGTAAATGCTCTTGAAAGTGTTTACAGAGACCATGTGAGGTCATTGATCAATTATGGATTGAAGATCACTGACGATCTTGATCTGATCAAAGACAGTATCCAGGATCTTTTTATTGAGCTTTGGAAAAGTCGTCAAAACCTGGCGGATACTGATCAGCCCAAATTTTATCTGTTCAGGGCATTGCGCAACAAATTAGCAAAAGCAATTTCACAGCAATCGTTTGTAAGTGAAGCAGAGATGCAGCTTGCATCGGATAATTTATTGACCGAATATATAGAGCTGGAAATCGTTGACAAAGAGCAGCAAATGCAAACAAGTGTTACCCTTAAACAGTTATTGGATAAATTACCTAAGCGGCAACATGAAGTAATATACCTCCGGTTCTATCATAATTTCTCTTACGAGATTATCGCTTCCATGATGAACATGAATTACCAATCTGTTCTCAACCTAATGCAAAGGGCATTAAAGTCTATACGAAAGGAATATTCTTCTACTTCTTCACGTATTTAAAATTTTCTTAAAAAAAACTTCCCGGCAGTGAGTATATAATCAGGATAATTTCCATTACTAATAATAGTATCGCTTGCTCATATGAATAACAGGGAGGAAAAAATAAACGCATTATTGCTGGATAACCGGTTTGTTGATTGGGTAGTAAACCCGCAAAGCCCCTATGTTGAATATTGGTTGCAATGGATCAATAGCAACCCTGAAAATGCCGCCCTGGCCGAAGATGCAAAGATATTTTTGTGCGAATTCAGAACAACGGAAATCAATACTTCCAAAGAAATCAATGACCATATTACAGAGCAGATGCTGATAAATATCAGGGAATCTATAGCCTTGAATTCATCGCTGGTTTTTATGCAAAAACAAACTACTCACCGTTGGTATTGGATGGCGGCGGCTGTTATAGCCGGCGTCATGGTATTTTTTGGGATTAAGTTTTTCAATCAATCCAGCGAAGAAATTTCGGTCGCTGCACTCAAAAAGGAAATACAACCTTCGCCCGAAGTGATTCGTTACAATGGCAGTGAAAAAAATGAAATGTTTTTTTTACCTGACGGCTCCAGGGTCACACTAGCTAAAGGCGCCCGCATATCTTACAATCGTTTGTTGAATGGGATGAAGCGAAAAGTATCTCTTAGCGGGGAAGCTTTTTTTGATGTAGCAAAGAATCCCGAAAAGCCCTTTACCATCTGCACAAAAAATATGCTGATAGAAGTGTTGGGGACCAGTTTCAAAGTTAACGCTTCCGATGGAAAAGAATCAGTAGTTGTCAGGACCGGTAAAGTTTCTGTTTATCTGAGAGGAAAGAACCGGGAAAAATCAGAACCAAAAATTCTGTTACCGCAACAGGTTTGTACGTACTCGGCTATTAAAAAGGAATTGATTACAACGGCTTATACGGATAAATCAAAAATAGAATTAAAGGCTCAAAGTTTAAGCGGATATCATTTTGAAGACGCTCCGGTAGATTCAGTTTTCAGGATGCTGGAAAAAATGTATAGTCTGACTTTGCATTATGATAAGGAGATGTTTAAAAATTGTTTTATCACTATTTCATTGGAGGATGAAGGCCTGGAGGAAAAACTGGAAATAATAACGAAAACAATTGGCGCTTCTTTTAGTATCAGTGATTATGATATCCGTATAGAAGGTAAAGGTTGCCAATAACTGCTAAATAAACATATGGTAGGATTACATCCCGAATAAAGTCCGGGACAAGTTCTGGCCAAAACAAAAAAATAACAGATGAAACCAAACTAACAAAACAAAAAAAAACGATTGGCGGCTCTGGAACAGCTGCCAACCGTTGAATGCCTTTTCATTTCAGTAAAATCATCGGTGAAAAGGAGTTTTTACATTAATTACTTAACTGCAAAACTGTTTAAAGTTATGAAGAAAATCCCATGGTGTACTAAACCACCCTCATTTTTCATGAAAGTCATTCTGCTCCAATCCTTTCTGACGCTTGCTTTCGCAGTCGTATCTTTTGCCAAAGAAGCGGATGGCCAGGGCGTCCTGGACCAAAAAATTTCTGTCAATATTCAAAATGAGAATTTCAAAACCGCCTTGCGTAAGATTGCACAGCAGGCAGGTATCCGATTTTCTTATGAACGGAATACCATTCCGGATAAGAAAAAAATATCGGTATCGTCCAAAGAACAAACGTTGGGTGAAATTTTTAATTCCCTCTTTCAACCCTATAATATCAACTACGAAGCTATCGGCAAGCAGGTAGTGCTCAGCAAAAAAAGATTACTCAATCTGATAAAGCAGGCGGAGAACGAAAATAATGAGTTTAATTTTTTCAAACCAATTAAAGGAACGATTAAAGATGCACAGGGAAATCCTGTAGAACAGGTTAATGTATCCGTGAAAGGCACAACGAAAGGTACCATCACAGATGGTAAAGGAAATTTTGAGATTGATGCGATTGCGGGAGATGTGCTGGTGGTATCGGCGGTGGGATTTGAAACCACGGAATTAACGGTAGGGAGTGATGCGATTGTCAGCGTGGTGTTGAAACAATCGGAAAAGAAATTAGATGAGGTAATAGTAGTAGGTTATGGTAGTCAAAAGAAGGTGACCCTTACCGGTGCTGTGGCAGTGGTAAAGGGAACTGATCTTGCCAAATCTCCTGCAGTCAATCTTTCCAACTCCATTGCTGGTCGTTTACCAGGCGTAATTGCCATGAACGGAAGTGGCGAACCAGGATATGATGGATCAACCATCCGGATCCGTGGATCTAATACGCTGGGAAATAACGATGCGCTAATTGTTATTGACGGTGTACCTGCCCGTGCCGGAGGAATCGACCGTTTGAATCCTATGGATATTGAAAGTATGTCTGTACTAAAGGATGCCTCTGCTGCTATTTATGGCGCAAGAGCTGCCAATGGTGTCATTCTAATTACTACCAAACGTGGTAAAAGCGGCAAACCAGAACTTTCTTACAGCCATAATCAGGGCTGGGCTGCTCCTACCGTTCTGCCAAAAATGTTGAATGCAGTAGAATATGCTACTATGGCCAATGAAATTGAATTGTATAAGTTGAAGCCCGCTTTATGGGCCGATGCTGCCGCCGCATATAAAACCAAGGGCAGTTTTGATTACATCGATGATAATAACAAACCTGCAACATCATTTGCTCCTTTTAA
>CAMLEX010000364.1 GCA_946479055.1 uncultured Bacteroidota bacterium
ATTTTACTTTTTTAATAGGTGTGTTTTCCCCGTATACGAAGGTGGCATCCGTGTTCCTTTTATTGAGTATCAAAAAAGAATAACGAAGGCAGGATGAATACAAGGCCTTTTGCTCTATGGGATCTTTATCCGGGTAGACTCCGGAAGAACGAAACACCGAACAGACAGAATAAATATTTGTCGCATATCACCCTTTAAATGTCACTTTCACCATCCTGGTAATTTTTATGCTCATTATACATTTGTGTTGAATTTAAAATCAATAGTTATTACCCTGCAATACTTTCAAGCAATGGAAGTGTTATCACCTAATACGGAGGAGGCATTTGATTTTTAAAATCGAGGAAAAATATCCATGACATCTAAAAGCTCAACTATATTTTAACCGGTAATTTAATTTCATAAAATGACAACACAGGAAATAGCCAATCGCCTGGTGCATATGTGCCGCAACGGCAAAATAGAAGAGGCGAAAGAGGAATTATTTGCACCCGATATTATTAGTATTGAACCTTGCGAAGGCATACTTCCAAAAGAAACCAAAGGAATGGATGCGATACGTAAGAAAGCTGAATTATTCATTTCCATGGTGGACAATTTTTATGGTGATACCATATCTGATCCCATAATAGCGGGTGATTATTTTTCTCTTTCATGGACCAGCGATCTAAAAATGAAAGGAGAGCCCCGCCAAATAAACAGCGAATTATGTGTATATAAGACAAGCGACGGAAAGATCGTTTCAGAGCAGTTTTTTTATTGAGATGAAAAGCATGGGTTTTTGCCTTTAGTTTATGTTTATATAAAAGCTTAGAGTTCTTTCTTTAGCTTTGTGCTTTCACTCACTTGTTATAACTGCTCCCATTATTGATGGATATTTTGCCGAGTAGCAATGCTGATACTACCATGGGTCGTTGTAATCACCTGTTGAATTCCACAGCATACACTTCCATTAATAGCTGGTGAGCGGCGGCATCGGGGTTTTTGAAAACAAAATAAATATCATGTTTCCCCTGGATCTGTTTACTCAATAAAGAAAAGCCTTCCTTTACCCTTTTCCTGCTATCCACAACTTCAACCCATTGGCTTTTGCCGATCAATTGACCCTGCAGGGAATCTAAATAGCATTCAACGTAACCTCCTGCTACTCCTTTCCACTTTTCGGCAAATAAAGAAAGTTTAATCGTATCGATGCCAGACAGGTCAATGGATTTATAACCAAAATAAGCACCATCACCCTTAACCAGGAATTCCCTGGAAGGAGTCATAATATGCCTGATGCCTTTCTGGTATTCTGCATTTCTTGGATATAGTACAGGGTAACGAAGTATTTGCAAAAACTGGCCGGTTTGAGGAGGCATTGAGGAACTGCCCCCGTCCCTGTAACTCCCAGCCAGCACAAACGAACCATAAGCAGACTGGTCAGGTGGAACCTCTAATTTGTAAGAACCCTTGAGCGGTATTTTCTTGATCTTTTGTGGTTGGCCCACCGACATAATATAGTCGGCTATGGCTTTCGCATCTTTTTTCGACAGATTGGGATGGGCACTCATTCCAATATCACCCCATACACCGCTGCCTCCTTTAATGATCTTTTCAGTTAACAGATCGCCGGCCTTGGCTGTTTTCTTGTACTTGTTGGCGATACTGAGATAAGAGGGCCCTGCCGACTTCTTATTCATTACATGGCAGGATTTGCAATCCTGCTGCTGGATAAGGATCTTCCCCGTAGAAATCCCGGAGAAAAGTTCAATCTTGTCGTTGAACAATGAAGTGCCGAGTTGATCATAAGGAACGGAAGTATAATCAATGGCAGCATACACCTGCCCGGCTTTAATACCTCCACTAGTCAACGATCCGTCTTCTTTATCCTTTACCTGTACAGTATACTGCAGTGTGTCTCCTTCAAAGAAAAATGTTTGATTCCCGATTGTATTAATTTCAACTACTGGGGCTTCATTCCCCGCTTCCAGCACTAATGAAGCATGGGATCGGGCCCCCTTGGCATCTGTGACGGCCAGGCTTACCAGGTATTTCCCTGGTT
The DNA here is from genome assembly GCA_946479055.1 of uncultured Bacteroidota bacterium. Next base: position 2,045 of record CAMLEX010000364.1, read on the forward strand.
TTTGCAAAATGACAGTAGGGTTCGGGATCCTGAAGGTTTTTTTCATCGGGTTTCCTGTAATGGTCCATTCATACGTTAAGGAATCCTGGTCAAAATCGACGGTACCCGCAGAACTGAGCTGCACTTTCATGGGTGCAGATCCGTGTATTTTATGGGCAGATATCTTTACATCAGGTTTGCGGTTGCCTGCTTCATACTGGATCTTCACCAACCTGGCATTTGGATTTCCTGCATACCATTTTGTACCGTATTCCAGGATATACAGATCCCCATCGGGGGAAAAATTCATGTCAAGAACGCTGCTGAAATTCTCACTGGGAAGAAAAGGATCAATTGATTTAAGATTGCCGTTGTCATCCATGCTCACAGTCATGATCCACCCCCGGACGAAATCTGTGATGAACCATTTGCCTTCATAAAAAGAGGGAAAGGATCTTGGGGCCTTGTCAAAATCGGCGCTACGGTAAATCGGTCCGCCTACAGCACTTCTTCCCCCATTGCCCAGCACAGGATATAAATCAGATAGTCCATATTTATACCAGATCAGTGGTGTTGTTGTTCCTGGTAATTCTTTAAGCCCGGTATTATAAACTGCGAAATTCATCGGGTGGTTTATCGTTGACAAAAGCCCTGTTTTTTTCAAAGAATCAGTCACGCCGTAATAGGTTTGATTTTGACCCACGAAAAAAGGCCAGCCAAAATTTCCGGGTTTTCTTGCCTGGTTGAACTCGTCTATTCCTTTTATATTTTCTTTGTCTAAATCATTGTCATCGCGGCCCGGATCACCCCAATATAAATAGCCCGTTTTGCTGTCTATACTGATCCGCCACGGATTTCGGGTGCCCATAATATAGATCTCCGGTTTTGTCCTCTCCATTCCTGCAGGAAAAAGATTGTCGTCCGGTATGGAATAACTACCATCCTCATTCAGATGTATGCGAAGAATCTTCCCTCTCAGGTCATTCGTATTCCCGGCTGATTCCGTTTCCGTAGTATTAACGATGTAATCTCCATCCGGCGTCTTTATAGTATCGGGTTTGATAGTAACGGTATTGGTGCCCACCGCCAGGTACAGGTTGCCCTTCTTGTCAAATGCCATACTTCCACCCATACATTTGGAACCGGCTTCACGGCGTATCGGAACTTCAAGGATTATTTTTTTGGTGGATTCGATCAATTGATCATTCACCAGGTTCCAGCGTGCCAATACATGTACAGGGCGCACAGGATCGGCATAATAAAAATAGATCCAATGATTTTTATCAAAACCAGGGTGGGTTATCACACCCATCAAGCCTTCTTCAACGTGTGACATTGTCCCATTTTTTCCAGGCACCCTCGTATTCACGGGAACCGTTGCTATCTTTCTGACCAGTTTTTTTTTCGGATCATAGATCTTGACCGCCCCTTCTCTTTCGATAATTAAAACTTTGCTCCCGGGCAAAAAGGCCATTCCCATAGGTTCATCTAAGTTTTCTGCAAGAATTATTTTGCTGAAGCGGTTTTCTTCAGGTTGCTCTTCCGTTTGGGGATAACGGATGGCGGATATAGCGAAGAAGAACAATGGAATGGCCAGCAAAAAGAGTAAGGATTGTCTTTTCATTAGTTGTGTATCTCTTTTATTATTTTTTGGTTCACGGCTTGCCAGCGAATATTTCTTTTTGAAACAAAAAAAACTGGTGGCAATTCTATTGTCCAGCCGATTTGCCTAAAAGAGTAAGTTCTTTGATTCTGTTGCACATTACATATGCTACAAAGAAAAAGAATAGTTGATAAAATGAACATAAATTATCGTATCGGCTAGTTTTGGTTTGATTATCCCGTTAATTTAATTCATTTTAATTACTGGTGCAAGACGATGCACTAGAAATCTAATCCTTAAGTCGTGTTTTCGTTAGAAGAAATCACTAATCGATGCGTATTTATTTTAATGAAAAGCTTTGGGCGTAGAAAAAATATTACAAATTAAATTGCTTCACCAAAACCATTGTACAATTGGAGGTTGATTTTATTCTTATTGGTTTTATTTTCTCCTGGTATTCCGGATCATTGTACATCCCTAAAGCAGCTTCCATAGACGGAAATTTTATTATTGCATTCATTGTTTTTGCTTTGCCCTCGAGGCTGACTGCTTCAACATCCGAAGCAAGAACTTCGGCTCCATATTTTGGAAGCAATGCAAGAACTTTTGGAGGATAGTTTTGAAATTCTTCCATATCATCAATATCGTAGGTGCCGATATAATAAACCGCCATAAGATTTGTTTTAAAGGGAAATGTTATCAAAAACTGAACCGTTTTACTGATAGCTAAGACACCTTTTGTGTAAGAAAAAAGAGTACAATTGCCGGAACCGCTTACTTAGGGGAGATTGTGAAAAGTGCCGGAAGAGCGAAAGCAAAGTCATCCTGGTTCAGGCATTATCTTTGAAACAGTATGCTAAAAAAATCATGGAAAATAATTTCTTAGCTAATCTATATGCCCGCGAATTACAAGCGGAGCATACCGCAACAAGGAAATGCCTGGAAAAAATACCAGAGAGTATCTATCCATTCAAGCCACATCCCAAATCCATGGAACTAGGCTACCTGGCACTGCTGGTGGCAGAAATTCCTTTGTGGATCGTGCACATCATTCAAGATGGAGTAATAGACTTCGCGACGTACAAGCAATTCCAATTATCTACGAGTGAAGTGCTGCTGCAACATTATGAAGACAGTTTTAAAAACGCTGTGGAGACTTTGCAACAAGTATCTGATGATAAACTGGAAGACAAGTTTACGCTGCAAAATAACGGGCAACAACTGATGTCTTCCTCCAAAAAAGAATCCATTGGTTCTTCGATCAATCATTGGGTGCACCACCGCGGTCAGCTTACAGTTTATATGCGGTTGAATGACATTCCTGTACCATCCATTTATGGACCGTCAGCAGATGAAAGAACTTTCTGAAGCCGCTTAGTTGTGTTTAAACACGAATTTGTCTTTCGATTTCAGAATACGCAGACTTACTGCTCCATCCCTTGAAGGCGAGGGAATACAATCTACACTTTCGAACTTAACATAATAGTCTGTATCCGTTTTTTCAAACGACTGAAGCCTCAGGTAGTTCGGCAATTCGGCTGCAGTAGTATCTGATTTTATCACGGAACAGATTATTGAATCGGGCAGAATTTTAAAGCGGAAGCTGTCTACACTTGCCGGAAGGTTGGAAAGTGGAAACAAATTGGTAGTCAAAAAAAATGAATCGGAAAAGCTGCTTTTTCTTTTGATTCCATCCATCTCGGGGAAAGACTCAACGAGTACTGTTTTTAGTGCCACTTCGATCACTTGTGTGGTATCAGCCGTGGATGAGGTTTGCTTCCTGCTTTTGTCAGTACAGGCTGTTAAAATAAGCAAAAGGAAAAGTGATAGACGCATACGCTTTGCTTATGATGAAAGGCAAAAGTAAGGGCTTTTGAATAAGTGCGGTTTTATCGATGCTATAGCTATTTGTGTTCACGGGGCGTGTTTATTGATGGCCAATTATTTATTAAGATTAACCCCACCTTTCGGAAAATAAAGTATTGTATGCACATGATTGGGCATGATCATAGACGCCACGGT
>CAMLEX010000365.1 GCA_946479055.1 uncultured Bacteroidota bacterium
TAATGCTACAACTCCCTGCGATCCAAGAGTAGTGGAAGCGATGATCCCCTATTTTACCAATTCATTTGGTAATGCCGCCAGCCGAAACCACCCCTTTGGATGGGTAGCTGAAGAAGCGGTCGATAATGCCCGTGAGGAAGTGGCAAAGTTGATTGGAGCTGACCCCAAAGAGATCATTTTTACATCCGGTGCTACTGAAGGAGACAACCTGGCACTGAAAGGGGTTTTTGAAATGTATGCCAGTAAAGGCAATCATATCATCACCTGCAATATTGAACACAAAGCGGTATTGGATACCTGTAAGCATATTGAAAAAGAAGGTGGTGAAGTGACTTATCTGAAAGTAAAAGATAATGGCCTCATCGATCTGGCCGAATTGGAAGCAGCTATTAAGCCCAATACCATTTTGATCGCTATCATGTATGCCAATAATGAAATTGGTACCATCATGCCGATGAAAGAGATCAGCGCAATAGCCAAAAAGAAAGGCATTCTTGTTTTCAGCGACGCTACCCAGGCGGTTGGTAAAATACCTGTTGATGTAAATAAAGATGGTATTGACCTGCTGGCATTTTCCGCTCATAAAATGTATGGTCCTAAAGGAGTAGGTGCATTATATGTTCGCCGGAAAAATCCAAGAGTAAAAGTTACCGCGCAGATAGATGGTGGTGGCCATGAAAGAGGAATGAGAAGTGGTACATTGAATGTACCAGGTATCGTAGGTTTTGGTAAAGCCTGTGAAATTGCCCGGACAGAAATGGCTGAGGAAACAGAAAGAGTAAGCAAGCTGAGAGATAAATTGCAAAATGCTTTATTGCAGATTGAAGAATCATATCTGAATGGCGATAAAGAATATAAGTTGCCGCATGTGACTAATATTTCTTTTAAATATGTAGAAGGTGAAGGCCTGATGATGGGCTTTAATAAAAACATTGCCGTTTCCTCAGGTTCGGCTTGTACATCCGCTTCACTGGAGCCTTCTTATGTATTAAAGGCATTGGGTCTTGGCGATGACCTGGCACATAGTTCGCTTCGTTTTGGCTTAGGACGTTTTACAACAGAAGACCAGATAGATTATACGATTGAGCAGGTAACCAATACGGTAAACAAATTAAGAGAAATGAGCCCTTTGTGGGAAATGTATAAAGAAGGAATTGATCTGAATACGATCGAATGGGCACATCATTAAAAAGTTGATAAGTCAAGGGTTGATAAGTTTACAAGTTATTATCAATCCGTAACAAAACTTCTAAACCGATAAACTTGTGAACTTTTAAACTTAACAAAAAATGGCATATTCAGAAAAAGTTATCGATCACTACCAAAACCCCAAGAATGTAGGTACATTGGATAAAAGCAAAAGCAATGTAGGAACTGGTTTGGTCGGTGCACCGGAATGCGGCGATGTAATGCGTCTGCAGATAGAAGTAGATGATGCAACCGGCATGATCAAGGATGCAAAATTCAAAACATTTGGTTGCGGATCAGCTATTGCTTCTTCTTCTTTGGCTACCGAATGGCTGAAAGGTAAATCAGTAGATGATGCTGTAAAGATTGATAACATGACCATCGTAGAAGAACTGAATCTGCCGCCGGTAAAGATTCACTGTTCTGTTTTGGCTGAAGATGCCATTAAAGCAGCGATAAATGATTATCGCCAGAAAAATGGTATGCCGGTGTTGACATTTGAAGAAAGTGTAGTTCATTAGAAAAGCGGTAAGCTGAAGCTTCGAGCTGCGAACCACAGATGGTTCCTAAGCTCGTAGCTCATGGCTCACAGCTCAAAGCTTAATAATATGAGTGTAGCATTAGATAACGCAATATATGTAAGTGACAAGGCAAAAGCCAAGATTATACAATTATTGGCGGATGCAGGTGTTGGTAACGATCCCTCTTATTTTTTACGGGTAAGCGTTGTAGGAGGTGGTTGCTCTGGCTTAAGTTATAAAATGGATTTTGACAATGAACAAAAACCCATGGATCAGGCTTTTGAAGATAACGGTGTGAAAGTAGTGACGGATCTGAAGAGTTTTTTATATCTCGTGAATACAACACTTGATTTTTCTGACGGGTTGAATGGTAAAGGATTTTATTTCAGCAATCCCAATGCCAGCCGTACCTGTGGATGTGGCGAAAGTTTTGCGGTATAGTATAGATAGTTCGGTATAAATAAAAAGCCTCTCTGAACAAAACAGAGAGGCTTTTTATTTTATTGCAGTCTCTTTGATGCTTTAGGTTTTGCCGGAGGCGGTGGAGGTGGCGGAGGAGCTGTTTTCATTTCTTCATCTTTTACAATTTGTGATGGACCTTTTGTTATAGTCTTTTTAACATGCTTTGATTTTGGTTTTGCAGGAGGGGGAGGGGGAGGTGGAGGAGGAGGTGGTGGTGCTGGTTCCACATTTACTTCTTCCTTATCCGGTACAATTGTTGGCGGAGCAAATTCTACTTTTTCTACTTTAACAGGTGGCTGTGGTGGTGGCGGCGGAGGAACTTTCTTGTTTTGTGCCTGTGTAACCAGGGTGATACAAACCAGGCAAGCCGGTAACAATAATATCTTTTTCATAAATAGTTTTTTGGTAAGACGCACGAAAGCAATTATTCCACAATCTTTTTATAACTAATTTCCATCTATTCGTGTTACTTGGTGTCCATTAACGTTTTTGCCTTATTTTGCAATCTCTATGTGGTCTATCTGTAAAAAAGAACTCCGCCAGTTTTTCAGCAGTCTTACCGGCTATATCGCTATTATTGTTTTCCTGTTAGCCAACGGGCTGATGCTTTTTGTTTTTAAAGATAATATCCTTGATTTTGGTTATGCCACATTGGATCGTTTTTTTGAACTGGCTCCCTGGATATTATTGTTACTGATACCGGCAATTACCATGCGCAGCTTTGCTGATGAATTTAAAGGAGGTACGTTTGAAATATTACAAACAAGGCCGCTAACCCGCTGGCAGATCGTTGGCGGAAAATACCTCGGTAATTTTATCGTTGTATTGATTGCATTATTGCCTACTATCGTTTACTTCTTTTCAATACAGGCTCTTTCTTCTAATGAAGGCATAGATACAGGTGCGACGATCGGTTCTTATATCGGGTTGTTTTTTTTAGCGGCTGTGTTTACAGCTATTGGTATTTGTATCAGCAGTTTTACAAGCAATGCCGTGGTAGCATTTATTATCAGTCTTATCGCTTGTGTATTGTTGTACTATGGATTTAGCGCCATCAGTCAACTGGCCGGGCTTGAAGGCGGCCCTGATTATTACATTGAAATGCTCGGAATAGATTTTCATTACAGGAGTATAAGCCGCGGTGTTATTGATACACGGGATATTATTTATTTCCTGAGTGTGATCTTTTTGTTTCTGACCATCACTGACCGTAATTTATTAAAGCGATAAAATGAAGAACCTGTTTGGGAAAATAATTACTTCAAAATTTGGATGGCTATGGCTATTACTGGTTTTGCTGGGAATCAATTTCCTGGCTTCCATTGTTCATTCCCGTATAGACCTGACAAAAGAAAAAAGATATACGCTGAGTAGAGCTACAAGAGATTTGTTATTGGCTGTGGATGACGATATACAGATAGATGTTTTTTTAAAAGGAGAATTTCCTGCAGGGTTTCGAAAACTGGCAAACAACACCGAAGAGTTTTTGCAATTATTAAAAGACAGGAATGCTTCAAAAATTCATTATCGTTTTATTTCTCCGGAAGAAAATATGCCGGGAACAAGTGCAACTTATGGTGATTCGCTTATCAATCTTGGTGCTGTTCCAATCAACCTGACCGTTCAAAAAAAAGCTGGTGAAAGCAGTAATATTATTTTCCCTGTCGCCATGATGCATTACAAAGGGAAACAATCACTCGTCAACTTATACCCGGGCGTTAGTGGAAGGATATCACAGGAAGAAATTAATAGCGCTGAGGCTTTGATGGAATACCAGTTTGCAAGGTCTTTAGATAAAATTACAAAAAATGATAAAACCGGTATAGCCTATAGCGTAGGTAATGGAGAACCGATTGACGGCCGGTCATACGACTTTGTACAAACGCTCAGAAAAGATTATCAATTTGGAATGCTTAATCTTCAAAAGGAAGCTGCTGTGCCACAGGGCGTGGATGTATTAATGATCGTGAAACCAACTATGACGTTTAGTGAAGAAGAGAAATTTAAAATAGATCAGTTTGTAATGAGAGGAGGCAAACTGCTTTGTTTTATTGACAATCTTTTTGCTGAACAGGATAGTCTTGCTTTCAAGCCGGAGACTATTGCTTTTGACAGAAACCTGAACCTGACAGATCTTTTCTTTCGTTACGGGCTTCGTATTAATACCGATCTGATAATGGATCTGCAATGCGATATGATCCCATTCGTGGTCGGTGGTACAATGGAAAACCCTCAGTACGAATTTCTCCATTGGAATTATTTTCCTTTGTTTTCACCAGCAAATAACCAATTGTTAAGCAAGAACCTTGGCTATGTAGCCAGCCGTTTTGCCAATTCCATTGATACGATCAAAGTAGCTGATATTGTTAAAACGCCGCTGCTGGTCTCTTCACCTAATTCAAGGATTATCAGCACGCCGGCTTTGATAAGTCTGAATGAAAATAAGAATGTACCGGAAGATGAGAAGTTTAAACTCAATGCTATTCCTGTAGCTATGATGCTGGAAGGCAAATTCACTTCATTGTATAAGAACAGGGCTACAAAAAACCAGATCGATAGTCTGGCAGTATTAGGTGGCCGGTTCAACTCTATGTCAGGAGAAAATAAAATGATTGTTGTAGCAGATGGTGATATTGTGTTGAATGATTTTGTCCTGGGTGGTGGGCCTAATGATCAATCCATTCCCTTGCCAATGGGATGGAATAAATATACCTATGGAGAATACCAGAAGCAATCGGAGTATGGAAAGTTATTTATCCCTGTAGCAAATCGTGAATTCCTGCTAAACGCTATCGAGTACCTGGTAAATGATGCGGCTATTAGTCAGACAAAAAATAAAGACATTGTGCTTCGTCTCCTTGATTCAAAAAAAGTGCAGGAGAAAAAAACACTCTGGCAGTTTATAAATATCGGTTTACCAGTTTTGCTGGTTATTCTTTCCGGTTTTATTTATCAACAGACACGAAAAAGAAAATACGCTTCATAAAGTAGGGATTTACCTGTATTCTGTTCCTTTTAACTTGCGCCTTTCCGTTATCTTTGTAGTTTAATTTTTACTAAAAGTATGACATCGGACCAGGTATCTTATCTCGTTTTTGGAATTGTTTTGTTGTTTGCCTTGATCTTTGATCTTGGTCTTTTAAGTAAAAAAGATCAGAAGGTTACTATAAGACAAGCTTTGTATCAAACTTTTTTCTGGGTAGGACTTGCATTAGCTTTTTTTATTTTTATGTGGCTAAAAAATGGCCAGACTATCGCATTGGAATATCTCAGCGCTTACCTAATGGAATGGAGCCTGAGTATGAGCAGGTGGGGGTCACGCGGGTGGCGGATACGATAGCGCTGGAGAGCACCCAGATAGTCGGCGTATCCGAGTTCCCGCCGGAGCTCCTCGAAGAACTCGAAGTACTGCTCGGCGGCGCCGGCACCTACCTCGCGGACGAGATAGCGGCGGAGATCCGCTATAAT
>CAMLEX010000366.1 GCA_946479055.1 uncultured Bacteroidota bacterium
AGCATGGTACATCATGAAAGAGTATGACAACAGGTAATAAGACACCCTGAAAGTTTCACAGGGTGAAAGCAGTTGACATGTCAACGCCGCATCGTCATTTTCCCGTAAGATTTTATTATTTAAGAAGAGTTGCTATACCATCTTTATTCTGGTTCATGGCAGTAATTGTTGCATCGAATTTTTACGATTAAAAGAAATCCTGCCAAATACTTTTTCGTCCCTTCCTGCTCAGACGGACACCTGCGATTTGGCTAATGGCCCAGGGGAACTTATTAAATTTTAGATAAGTGCCGCCGTTGCCTTTTGTCCTATTACCATTAAAAAATAATTGGGTTACCCAACTCTTCTCCCCCAAAAGGACGTAATAATCAGCTTTTTGCAACATTTTAGACCCTCATCTGCAACATTTGAGTCCCTGCTTGAAACAGCACAGCTGTAGTTTTACAGCATTGCTTACGAGAAAGATTGCTGTTTATGAAAAAACGACTGCTGGTGATAACCTCTCCTGTCTCTTATCTATTTAATGTCTTATGGACAGAACCTCCATGACATATTCAACGAAAAAACAATTCTGTTTTTTTTACTACCTGTGCTGATAATACTACCTGTGATAAAGTGCCTTTGTTTATAGAAAGAGGGTAAATCTTTTCTTTCTGCTCCTGGTGTTTGTCGGCATCTCTGTTACCGGTTTGTTCTTTTTCCTAATGGTCATTCCCAATTCGATGTTATGGCTATTAGGAAAGGACGGAATAATAAAATTTTGTCCACAAAAACAATGGCATTACGTAAGCTAAAATTGTTTAACCTTCTTTTTAAAACTGAAACTAAAACTAAAATTATGAGGATTTTTAGAAGATTGTCAGGAACTGGCCTTCTGTTTCCATTCCTGTGCTTAGTGTGTTGTATTTTTTTCTTTTCTGTTGCTGAAGCCCAAACCAGTAAAACGGTGACCGGTAAGATAGTCGATTCTACTTCCGGTGCACCTGTAGAAAGGGCTACTGTTCGCATCAAGGGATTTAAAGGCGGCACTAATACTGATTCATTGGGAGCGTTTAAGCTTTCTGTTCCTTCGGCTGCTACTACGTTAATAATAAGTAGTGTGGGATATAAAGAAGCAGAGATGGCTATTGCTTCGGGCACAATCAATGTGCACCTGGTTAAAGCAGACCAGGATTTAGGTGATGTGGTGGTAGTGGCTTATGGAACGCAAAAAAAGACAAGTATGGTAAGTTCCATTACCACTATCGAACCCAAGGCGTTAAAAGGCCCAACCAGTAATATGACTCAAATGCTGGCAGGCAGGGTGCCGGGGATAATCTCTTTTCAAAGAAGTGGAGAACCGGGCCAGGACAATGCCTCTTTCTTCATAAGGGGGGTTGGAACTTTTGGTACAGGAAAAGTGGGCCCGCTTATTTTGATTGATGGTATTGAATCTGAAGAAAATGCGCTGGCAAGGTTGCAGCCCGATGATATCGCCGGTTTTTCTATTCTTAAAGATGCTACCGCTTCTTCTTTATATGGAGCGAGAGGTGCAAACGGTGTAATATTAGTAACCACCAAACAGGGCCAGGCCGGTAAAGTTAAATTCAACCTACGTGTGGAGAATTCAAATTCTGCCAATTCACAGAATTTAAAATTCGCGGACAACGTTACTTACATGACACTTGCCAATGAAGGCGTACTTACCAGGGATCCTTTGGGTGTATTACCGTATTCACAAAATAAAATTGACCATACCGCCAACGGGGATAATCCGCTATTGTACCCAAATAATGACTGGTTAGGACAACTGGTAAAAAATAGCACCAATAACCAGCGCTTTAATATCAATGCCGGAGGGGGTGGAGACAAAGCCCGGTACTACATTGCACTAACCTATAACAGGGACAATGGTTTACTGAAAAGCAATTCTCTCAATAGTTTCGATAACAATGTTAAGTTCCAGTCTTATTCCCTTTTATCCAACGTTACTTTAAATGTTACTAAATCAACAGAGGTAGGGGTAAGCCTGAAAGGCCAGTTTGATGGCTACCATGGCCCCATTGGCGGAGGTTCCCAGGTATTTGCAAATGCTATCTGGAGCAACCCGGTCCAGTTCCCGGCAGTATATCCCGAAAGTTACCTTCCGTATATAAAGCATCCGCTATTTGGCAATAAAATTATTCCAGGTTCTGGTGGCACGCTATATTTAAATCCTTATGCCGAAATGGTTTCAGGTTTTCAGCAAAACACCACCAGTAACCTGAATGCGCAGTTGACGATAAAACAAAACCTTGATTTTATTACAAAGGGCCTGTCAGCAAGGGCAATGGCTTATACTATGAGGTACTCAAACTTTTCCGTACTGCGAAAATATTTTCCATATTTCTATACCGCTTATACTGAAAATGGAAAAGACATTTCCCAATTAGCCGTGCTTAATGATGTTGTTGTGGGCGGTCCGCAGGTGGGTGTTCCTCCTACCGAATATTTAAATTACGCTGCCAGTAATACGGGGAGTTATGGTTGGAACGGCGATTGGAACAGCGCTTTGAGCGCTGCCTCGTACCTTGAAACTGCTTTAAATTATTCAAGGGCGTTTAATACAAAACACCTGGTAACCGGGTTACTGATAGGTACGATGAGGAATTATCTTATCGGGGATGCTCCAGACCTTCAACTGTCTTTACCAGGGCGTAATTTGGGAGTTTCCGGGAGGTTTACTTACGGCTTTGATAGCCGCTATCTTTTCGAGGTTAATTTCGGCTATAATGGGTCGGAGCGCTTTGCTGCTAACCACCGCTATGGATTTTTTCCTTCTGTCGGTGCCGGATGGGTGGTATCAAATGAAAAATTCTTTGAACCGGTGGCCAATACAATCAATGAACTCAAATTCAGGTTCACTTATGGATTGGTTGGTAACGACCAGATTGGCAGGAGGAGCGACCGGTTTTTCTATTTATCAGATGTAACCCTCGACGCTGGGATATCACCAGCTTTTGGTACCGATCTTAATTACAGCCGGCCCGGGGTGCGCATCAATCGTTATGAAAATAACGATATCACCTGGGAAACTTCCAAACAGTTGAACTACGGTATGGATTTAAAACTTTTTAATAGTTTAACCGTTACAGTAGATGCCTACAAACAGGTGCGCAGCAACATTCTACTTGCAAGGACTACCGTACCAACCAGCCTTGGTTTAAATGCAATCACATCTGCCAATACGGGAAAAGCGAGCAGCCAGGGCGTTGATATTGCCCTCAATTACAATAAAACTTTTTCTAAGTCGACATGGGCGCAGGCACGGGCTACATTAACTTATGCCACCAGTAAAGTATTGATAAATGAAGAACCCGAATATACTGCTGCTGAAAGCTACTTAAGTCGCGTCGGTTATTCTGTTAACCAGCCCTACGGATTTATCGCGGAAAGGCTTTTTATAGATGATAAAGAAGTGGCCAACTCTCCGCACCAGAATTTTGGTGAATACCTCGGTGGAGATATAAAATACCGCGATCTGAATGGAGATGGGCAAATTACCGCGAAAGATATTGCGCCCATAGGGCATCCATATACCCCGGAACTTATTTTTGGAGCGGGGTTTACAGTGGGATACAAAAATTTTGAGCTCAGTGCCTTCTTCCAGGGTTCCGCACGTTCTTCATTGATCCTGAATCCTTCCAACATTACTCCTTTTTATCTCAACGGCAGTTACCAAAATGGTTTACTTAGTGTAATTGCAGATGACCACTGGTCGGAAAGTAACCGCAATTCTTATGCTTTCTGGCCCAGGCTTAGCAGTACCATCCAGGGTAATAATGCTCAAACTTCTACCTGGTGGATGTATGATAATTCCTTCATCCGGTTAAAATCGGCTGAGCTTGCTTATAACGTCCCACGCCGTGTGCTTCAAAAAATCAGTATGTCAAATGTGAGGCTTTATGTTAACGGAACCAACCTGTTCTTGATTAGCAAGTTCAAGCTTTGGGATCCTGAAATGGGAAATAATCCATTGGCTTATCCCATCCAAAGGGTAGTTAACCTGGGTGTAAATATTGGTTTTTAAATTATTAAAAAAATTTAGCGATATGAATTTCAAGAATATAAATACAAAAATATTTTGCCTGTCATTGTTATTGTATGGCATCTCCTGCAAAAAGCCATTCCTCGATGTGGTGCCCGATAATGTGGCTACACTAAATAATGCATTTACTTCTGCCACGCAGGCGGAAAAATACCTGTTTACCTGTTACGACTATATGCCTAATGACGCGGATGCCCAGGTAAATCCAGGAATGACCGCCGGCGATGAAATATGGTGCGAATACCCGGATATCAGGATTTTTAACCGGGCATGGAGAATAGCAAGGGGACTTCAAAATGTAAGCAACCCCTGGGTCAATTATATGGAAGGTGAAAATGGTGCCCCATCCATGTATAAAGCTATAAGGGATTGCAATATTTTTTTAGAGAATGTAACGGATAAAAATAAGATCCCGGATTTAGCACCGGATATGCGAGACAGGTGGATTGGTGAAGTAACTTTTTTAAAGGCATACTATCATTTTGTACTGCTGCGGGCGTATGGGCCAATTCCTATCATTGATCAAAACCTGCCCATTAATGCAACCATAGAGGAAACAAGAGTAAAAAGGCAGCCTGTAGATTCGGTGGTAAACTATATAGCCAATCTTTTAGATCAGGCTGCTACCACGCTGCCACCCACTATCAGAAATAAAGCAACAGAATTAGGCCGGATTACAAAAGCAATCGCTTTAAGTATCAAAGCAAAACTGCTTGTAACAGCGGCCAGCCCCCTGTTTAATGGTAACCCTGATTATGCCCGGTTTAAAGATAAAGATGGTGTTCAACTTTTCAATCCCGAGTTTAGTGCCGAAAAATGGCAACGTGCAGCTGCGGCTTGCAAAGCGGCAGTAGATTTATGCGATTCATCTGGCGTCAAATTATACACCTTCACCGCAACTTCCATTCCTGTTTCACCGGCTACCGCTGTACAGATGAGCATCAGGAATGCAACCAGTGAAAAATGGAACAGTGAATTGATATGGGGTTTGGCCAGAAATGATAATAGTATCCAATTTTTTACCGCCCCTCATATTGACCCGACACAATCAACCAATACAGGTGGTTTTCCAACATTAGGACCCACTTTAAAAATGGCCCAGCTTTTTTATACAAAAAATGGCGTACCCATTACTGAAGACAAAACTTTGGATTTTAATTCGATAGCAAGCCTTAGAGTGGCCAACCATGACGAACGTTTTAATTTGATTGAAAACTACACAACAGCGAGGCTCAATTTTGACCGGGAGCCTAGGTTCTATGGCGCCCTGGGTTTTGATGGCTGCACCTGGTTTATGGCCAACAGCACTTCGGATGAAAATACCTGGAACCTGAAGTGCCGGAAAGGTCAATTCGGGAGTGCGATTTCCACAACCATTACCGGCTATTTTATTAAAAAGGTAGTTAACTGGCATGATGAATGGGTAAACGGCGGCGGTTTCAGTATGACGAATTATGCCTGGCCCGAAATGCGTTTGGCCGATTTATATTTATTATATGCCGAGGCTTTAAAC
>CAMLEX010000367.1 GCA_946479055.1 uncultured Bacteroidota bacterium
CCGGGAAAGCACATATTACCAACAGCCATGTATATACTTTACGTGGCCCAAACTTATCCGTCAGCCTTCCGATGATCAGGCGTGCAATAATGGTAGCGCTGACAGCAGCTATAGCCACATTTCCTTTTTGTGCTTTGGTTAAATGGAGTTGCTCACTCACCAATGGCATCAGCGGCGCAATACCAAACCAGGCAAAAAAACAAAAGAAGAAAGTAAGCCAGGTAATATGAAAGGTCTTCATCTGAACGCCCTTTAGCGAAAAGATGTTGAGTTTACTTAATGGCTGCTGTAATGAATTTTGTTCCATGAAAGAGTTTTAAATGTTTGAATGAATCAGTCTATATCGTCAATAGAAAATTTGTCAATCAATAAATTCAATAGTTTATCATGAATAGCCATGTAGGCTTCATTATGCACTATTTCTTTTTTATTGCGTGGCCTGGACAAAGGCACATCTACAATTTCTTTAATGGTAGCTGCCGGTCCGTTATTCAATACAACTACCCGATCGCTCAAAAAGATAGCCTCTTCAATATCGTGTGTCACCATCACGATAGTTTTTTCCCTGTTGTCCAGGTTCCACAGTTTCAGTAGCTCAACATGCATACTGCTTTTGGTCAGTGCATCCAATGCGCCAAATGGCTCATCGAGCAACAATACAGATGGGTTGATTGCAAACGCCCTGGCGATTGCTACTCTTTGCTTCATACCTCCGGAGAGTTGGCCAGGCAATTTGTCCTTATGCTCCCACAGTTTCACCATCTTCAGGTTATTTTCTACCAACTCCTTTTTCTCCGCTGTCGTTTTATTTTTTATAGCGGAATCCACCGCCTGGTAAATATTCTGATAAACACTCAGCCAGGGCAGCAGAGAATAATTTTGAAAAACAATTCCCCTGTCGGGGCCGGGCTTGGTAACAATATTGCCATTGACCATAACAGTACCGGAAGTTTGTTTTACCATTCCACTGATGGTGCCCATCAGTGTAGATTTACCGCAACCAGAGTGACCGATCAAAGAAATGATCTCCCCTTTTTTTACACTTAGTGAAATGTCTTTTACTGCTGTATAAATCCCTTTGTTCGTTTTAAAACTTACGGTTACATTATTAATTTCTATACTTTTTCCCGCATTAAAAACAGGTCTCAGCCTGGCATCCGATGCCAGGTCGATTTCTTCTGTTACCACGTTTAATGCTGTTGTTGAAGTACTCATATAAATCAGTTTAATTACTGTTCGTTTTTAAATAGCGTAGCTAAATCTTTTCTGCAGAGCCATGAAAATTTTATCTAATATCAGCCCTACTATACCAATGATGATAATAGCTACAATGATCTTTGCCACGCTGCCGCCATTAAATCCTTCTTCCCATACAAAATAACCAAGCCCCATACCACCTGATAACATTTCACCAGCCACGATCACCATCCATGCAACGCCAATTGATAAGCGTAAACCGGTTAAAATATGCGGCAGTGTATAAGGCAATACGATCTTTGTAATGTTTTTCCAGGTTGAAAAACCAAATGCCTTACTTACATTCTTATGATCCTGCGGAATATGTGCAACACCAAATGCTGTATTGATAAGTGTGGGCCATAATGAACAGATGAAGATCATGAAAACACTGGCCTGCGGTGAATCCTGGAAAATAGCAAGACCCAACGGAAACCAGGCCAATGGCGAAACCGGGCGAAGTAGTTGGACCATCGGGTTGATGATATTCATTAATATTTTGCTTGACCCCATCATCATGCCAATGGGTATAGCAAGCAGGCTTCCCAAACCGAAGCCAATACCTACCCGCTTTAATGAACTAAGCAATTTTATTCCAATGCCTTTAGTATCTGGGTCATCCTGCATAGGGTTTTGCATTACTTCTTTAAATACCACCCAGGTATCTTTAGGTGACGGTATTTCATTTTTAGTAAGACCCGATATCAGTTCCCATATTCCACCCATCAATGCCAGGCCGCCTAAAAAGTACAGCACTGACCAGAGTGTTTTTAGTGAAAAAATATTTTTCATTGTTGTTTGTTTTTGGTGAATGGTCAATGGTGAATAGTGAATGGGTCCACAAACTTTCGATCTTCTATTCACCATTCACTACTCACTATTCACTATCTTTTTGTTGCTTTTAAATATGCCGCCACATTATTCGGATCAAACTGTACATCATAAGTCGTTTTAAACGCCTGCATATCCGGCTGCATGGGCACTCCCATTTCTTTAGCCACCTCGGCATACAAATCGTCGAGTATTAGTTTTTCAGCAATGCCTTTATAATCAGGATCAGATTTTAAATAACCGAAGCGTACATATTGCGCCAGGAACCAAATGGCATGTGATTTACGCGGCATGTTTACAACACCATTATTATAAAAAATCATGTAATCATCTTTGTATTTTTGAACACCTAATTCACAACCCAGATCATAAGAACCTTTTAACCTGGCTTCAATTACCTGCACCGGCGCATTAACATAATTGGGTTTTGAGAGCCATGAAGCTGTTTTAGAACGATTACCCATTGCATCCAACCATTTACAGGCTTCAATTATGGCTTTCATTACTTTTTTCAAATCATCTCTGTTATTGGTTGCAAAAGCTGAGTTAACAACCAACGCTTTCTCCGGATGATTTTTCCAGATGTCTTGTGATGAAATGTGAGTAAACCCAATATTTTGTGCCGCTGCCACACCATTCCAGGGTTCACCCACAGAAAAGCCCTCCATATTATCGACACGCATATTTGCCACCATCTGCGGAGGAGGAATGGTGATGATACCTACTGATTTTTGATTGATTCCCGCAGCAGCCATCCAGTTGCGCAGCCATATATCATGTGTACCCCCTGGAAAGGTCATAGCGAAGGTTACCTCTTTCCGGCCCTGTACATTTTTGACACCTGCTGCGGCTTTATTAACTTCTTTAAACCCAACTACGCCGCAAAAATCTTTGGATAAAGTAATTGCCTGGCCATTATTGTTAAGCACCATGGCAATCTTCATTTCCTGTCCTGCTTTGCCACCAATACCGGTATAAACAGATAAAGGCATGGAGAATAAGCAATGCGCCCCGTCGATCTCACCATTTAGCATTTTGTCTCTTACAACAGCCCATGATGCTTCTTTTTCCAGCTCAACATCTACTCCGTATTTTGCGAAGAGTCCTAATTCTTTGGCTGCTACGAGGGGTGCGCAGTCGGTGAGAGATATAAACCCCAGTTTTATTTTCTTTGCAGGGGGAGTCATTCTAAAGGAGGACACGATAATCAATACCGTCATCAGCCCTATGAAAAAAATTGATTTTCTTATATTAAGTTTCATTTGTCTTTGTTTTTACGATTCTGTATTTTGATTACTCTTACTATGAACACATCTATTGTTTTATGGCCACCGGCTTTGCAAAAAAGAAATCAGGCGTAAACCGGATCATGGCGTAAAACCAGCTACCACTTTTTTTATACGCATCCGCTCCCGCATCCGTCGTTGCCTGTCCTTTTGCAAACGCCATACTGTTCTTTGCATTCATTATGGAATAACCCAGTTCTATATTCGTAAACTTGTTCATATTGTAGTTCACCAGGAAATCAAGCTCATTACCCAGCTTTTTGTCGATGAATGTTCCATCAGCTTTTTTCATGTCTTTATCAATTGAAAAAAGATGAAAGTCAACACCCGCAGCAAGTGTATTACCTGCATACTTGAATTTCAGATAAGGGTTTTTCAAGCCGCCGGCAGGTGAACCTGTACCTACATAGAAATAATCCATATAGCCCCAATGACGGTGTGGCGTACCATACAATGGATCAAATTTTTCATCTTCTGCTGTAGTTGCATCATTGCCACTCAATACATCATATCCCGGAGTAATACTTATTTTTCCTTTTTGATAAGTAACAGAAGCTGTATAGTGATAAGCTTCTTTCATTTTAACGCCATCCCTGTTTTTACCACTTTGACCATAGTAAGCAGCCTGTATAGCTATCTTTCCAAAACCAGATGCATTACCCAATGTATGATTGATCATTAAACCATAGGTATACCGACTATTGGTACCAGAATAATCAAATTCATCGGCAGCGCCTGAAGAAACAAACCTTCTTCCATAAACATAGCCTGCCGCATCGTTGCCTGCTGAGTCGATTTTATATTTACCAAATCTGTCATTGAAGCCCAGAGCTGAGAATTTTGTCTGATTGAATTTTTTACTGATATATAAACTGGTAAATGCTTTATAATCCTGGTTACCGCCATTGGTTGTCGGCGGGTTTGTCCAAACCGGTGCTCCTGATTTTGTACTGTTGTTACCTGCGCTGCCTGCCGGTGCCATAGGTAATAAACCAGCCGGTGTAGGCACCAGCACTCCCAGTGAATTTTTTACATACGGAGCCACATTGGACGGAACGTAAGATGTATTGGTAATACCAAATGCATCGGAGTTTTGATTAAATGCATATCCTAAATCTATTTGCCATCCCTTATGTACTGTTTTTAATAATGCCATGTCATGACGACGGCCCTGTTGCAGCCAATCCAGATTGCCGATAAGCCGTACATCATCATAGATCAATTCCTGGCGACCTATCTTTATACTCATCAGATCAATACCTTTTGCTTTGATAGTAGTATCGGCTTTGTTGAATAATGTAAGATCCGCCCAGCCTTCATGAAGCATTAAACGATTACCATCTGCATTGGAAATAGTTGATGCATCCTGCCCCCATACTCTTACGTCCTGGATGCTGGCGCCAAAAGTTACCCTGTCCCATTTGTATCCGAAGATCAATCGCGTACGCTGTGATGTAAATACAGCAGATTTGGAACCTTTCAACACCAGGTTACCTAAGCCATTGCGTACTTCGGTCCGTGTACGTAACTGACCTGTAAGAGTAAACTGTGCGTTTACAGAGTTAAATGTTACACAGCCAACCATTAACATTACAGCTAAACAGCTTTTTTTAATTTTTTTAATCATAATTTTGTTTTGGTTTTAAGTTGTTAGTCAATTTAGAATCACCCCCCGGGCGAGCTTCCATTTCAACCGGGGTTTTTTTATACTCAATAATTGGTTTTTCCTGCCATATTTTATTTGATTTATTATTTTACATTTTATTGAATTCCAATAAACACTTTTCCATCCTCTACCTTTACTTCGTAGGTTTTAATAGAACAGTCTTCGCCGCTCAGGCATTCTCCTGTTTTTAATGAAAATGTTCTTTTGTGAAAAGGGCAAGCCACTTTAGGTTCATCACCCTGGGAACCGATCATGCCACGGCTCAATGCCATCTGATTGCGATGAGGACATTCGTTTTGGGTTGCATACCATTCGTCCAGTCGTGTGAAATGAAATAAAGCGATCTGCTGATCCTTATACTTTACACATACACCGCCATTAGCCGGCATATCTTCAACACGGCATGCTAAAAACCAGGTCATTGTTTTTTCTTCAATCATAGTTTAATCCTTTTTTAAAAATTATGATCAGCTTCCTGTTGTTTCCGTAAAAGCAGGAAGCAATAGAAGTAATGCTGCATTTTTTATACAGCCTGCAATCGTTTATTATGATGAAAT
>CAMLEX010000368.1 GCA_946479055.1 uncultured Bacteroidota bacterium
CCTGTAATGAAAACCCTTTTGCCTGCAATAACACCATGTAGTGAAATAAGAGGTCGGCAGCTTCATTTAAAAACAATTCTTTGTTATCATCTTTAGCTTCAATCACCAATTCAATTGCTTCCTCCCCTACTTTTTGCGCTACTTTGTTAATGCCTTTATCAAACAAGCCGGAAGTATATGATTTATCTGAACGATCATCAAACCGTTGTTTGATGATTTCTCCAAGCGTTTGCAAAATATCCTTGCTGTTAGTTTCAGCAAAGCAGGTATCAGCACCTGTATGACAGACGGGGCCAACCGGATCTGCTTTTATTAATAAGGTATCATTATCACAATCTGCAATAATGCTTCTTAATTCAAGAAAATTACCACTCTCTTCTCCTTTTGTCCACAACCGTTGCTTGCTGCGGCTGTAAAACGTAACCTTACCAATCGTCTTTGTTTTCTCCAATGCTTCTTCATTCATAAACCCAAGCATCAGCACCTTGCCGGTTGAATTGTCCTGTATTATGGCAGGCACCAAACCATCGCTGTATTTTGCAAAATCTATTTTCATCTATTAATTTTTATTGTTTTTTGGCCATCCCGAAATACTTCGGGACATGCTATGTAACTCACCTTAAAAATTTTCTTCGCGGTTGATATAAATTGCTCGAAAATTTTTATGGCTTATTTCATCGTTTTTTTTATTTAGCAAACGCTCTCTTAATTTATTTTCTTATAATAATATTTTTTTCAGATAAATAATCTTTCAGATCCTGGATATCGATTTCTTTAAAATGAAAAATGCTTGCCGCCAATGCCGCATCAGCTTTGGCCTCACGAAATACTTCTTCAAAATGTTGCATATTTCCACCGCCGCCACTTGCAATGACAGGCACAGGAAGTTCTGTCGCTAATTGTTTTGTAATATCCAATGCAAACCCTGCTTTGGTTCCATCGTGGTTCATCGATGTCAATAATATTTCGCCTGCTCCTGCTTCCACCCCCTGCTTCGCCCACTCAAAACATTTTATATCTGTTTTTACCCTGCCGCCATTAAGATATACGTACCATTCTCCATCTTCTTCCCGGCGGGTATCTATTGCTAATACCACACATTGGCTGCCAAATTCTTTTGACAGTTCTTTCACTAAAGCCGGATTCTTAAATGCCGCAGTATTTACGGAAATTTTATCGGCGCCATTTTGCAACAGGATATTTACATCTTCTACGGAGCTGATACCCCCTCCAACAGTAAAAGGAATATTTACCTTATGCGCAACCCGGTTCACTAATTCCGCCAGAGTTTTTCTTTTTTCAATGGTCGCTGTAATATCAAGAAAAACCAATTCATCTGCCCCTTGCTTTGCATATAAAGCGGCAAGTTCTACCGGATCGCCAGCATCTCTCAGGTCAACAAAATTGGTCCCCTTTACAGTTCTTCCGTCTTTAATATCCAAACAAGGGATGATACGTTTTGTAAGCATAACTATGTAAATGTTTTAAGTTCATCAAGACTGATCCTGTTTTCATAAATCGCTTTCCCGATTATTACAGCTTTGCATCCTGTCTGCTTTAATAACTCCAAATCCTTTATAGAAGCAACACCTCCGCTGGCAATAAAATAGAGAGCGGGAAATCTTGTAATAATTTCTTTGTACAGATCGGCAGATGGCCCTTCGAGCTTTCCATCCTTACTTACATCCGTACAAAAAATCTGCTGCACACCTTTGCTGATATAATTTTCTATAAAATCAAAAATGCTTTTGTCGGTTGTTTCCAGCCAGCCATGTATAGCGATCATTTTATCTTTTACATCGGCTCCCAACAAAAATTTATCAGCGCCGAATATCAATAGCCATTTCACAAATTCAAACTCATTTTTAACCGCAATGCTTCCGACTGTTGCCATTGCAGCACCCGAATTAAATACGATTTTTACATCATCCTCAGTAGTAATACCCCCACCAAAGTCTATAACCAGCCTTGTTTTGGAAGCAATTGTTTCCAGTACTTTCCAGTTTTTTACCGCTTTTTGCTTAGCGCCATCCAGGTCTACCAAATGAAGTCGCCTAAGACCAGCATCTTCAAATTCTTTCGCTACTTCCAGCGGATGCTCGTTATATATTTTCTTCTGACTGTAATCGCCTTGCGTCAGGCGTACACACTTACCATCAATAATATCTATAGCCGGAATGATTTGCATTATACTAACTGTTTTTCCATTTTAATAAATTCGATGCCATATTTCTTCCAACCTGCGCCAACAGGTTGCATTCCAAGTTTTCTATATAGTTCTGTTGCCACTATCCGTGCATTACACCAAATGCTTTTTTTATCATTGTTGGTCGCCCAGTCCATAACATGCTGCAACAACTTTGTTCCATAACCCTTACCCTGCATAGCCATTTCAGTAGCGAATTTTCTGAACTGTACTTCATCGCCTTCTTCAAATACAGAGATAACGGATACCAATGAATTGGCGACATACAATCCCAGGTGTATGCCTTTATCATCATTCTCCAATTTTACAAAATCAATCGTTTCATCGGGGTATATCACCTTTTGTCTCATATGCCATACATCTTCTATTGCAACTTCCCGGATTTGTATATCACCCATTTAAAAAATTCTTTAACAATTGTTCACCGGCATCCGCTGATTTCTCAGGATGAAACTGCACACCGTAAAAATTATTTTTTTGCAATCCCACACTATACGGCTGTATATAATTGCAGACTGCTATTGTTTCATCGCACAGATCAGCATAATAGCTATGCACCAGGTACATAAATGAGTTTTCGGGTATACTACTAAATAATGGCGGCTTAAGATCATAAATATTATTCCATCCCATTTGTGGAATTTTTATGGAAGGATCATTGGTTGCAAATCGCTTCACTTGTACATCAAATATGTTCATGCAGCTTGTATCATTTTCCTCACTGTGATTACACATCAGCTGCATTCCCAAACAAATACCTAATACCGGTTGAGTTAAATTCTTTATCACTACATCCAGCTTTCTTTCCCGGAGATACTGCATGGCCGAACTTGCTTCACCAACACCAGGAAAGATCACTTTATCGGCTTGCTGAATTTGCTTTGCATCGTCCGTAACCACAGCTTCGGCTCCAATCCTTTCCAATGCATACAATACAGATTGAATGTTTCCAGCGTTATATTTTATTATTGCGATACTCATCACATTTGGTTTAAGTACTAATACAAGTACGAGGTACGAAATACTAAGTACGTTAGATAGCACAGTCTTGTCTTCTCAAGCTTTCCGGACTTTCAACTTTTCACTTTTGACTTCTATAACTTATTTTACTTTTTAGCCCTTTATAAAACTCCCTTCGTACTTGGCAAGTAATTACTAAAAGGATCTTTTTTTACCGCCATGCGGATCGCTTTGGCAAATGCCTTAAAGATCGCTTCAATCTTATGATGTTCGTTCTCTCCTTTGCATTCAATATTCAGATTGCATTTAGCCGCATCACTGAATGATTTGAAGAAATGAAAAAACATTTCAGTGGGCATTTCACCAATTTTTTCTCTTTTAAACTCCGCATTCCATACAAGCCAGTTCCTGCCACCAAAATCGATCAGCACTTTTGCTTCAGCTTCATCCATCGGTAAAGCAAAGCCATAACGTTCCATTCCTGTTTTATCTGCCAGTGCTTTTGCAAAAGCTTCACCCAATGCTATTCCGGTATCTTCTATAGTATGATGTTCATCAATATGCAGATCACCTTTACATTGAATAGCAAGATCTAATTTTCCATGGCGGGCTATTTGCTCCAGCATATGATCGAAAAAACCAAGGCCTGTGTGAATATTGGCCTGGCCGCTACCATCCATATTTAATTCAATGCTGATCTTTGTTTCATTGGTATTTCGCTGATGCGATACTTTTCTCAAACCATTTTTTAGGAACCGGGCGATTTCTTTCCAATCATCGGTAGCAAACGCTATCACACCTTTGTATTCCTGCAATTGATCTTCTGTTAATGGCAGGTACGGCGATTTAATTAAAATAGCTTTTGTTCCTAAATTCTTCGCTAATTGAATGTCGGTCCATCGGTCCCCGATCATATAAGAATTCTCCAAATCATATTTTTCTTTATCAAAAAAATGAGTCAGCAATCCTGTACCGGGTTTCCGTGTGGGCTGCTTATCTTTTTCAAATGTTTTATCAATATGGATTTCATCAAACACAAAACCTTCACCGGCAAGCGTCCGTATCATCAAATCCTGGTAAGGCCAGAATGTATTTTCTGGAAATACATCAGTTCCCATTCCATCCTGGTTTGTAATAAGCACTTTGTAATAATCCAGCGAAGCGGCGATATCAGAAAGGGCTGTGATCACACTTTTCATAAAATGGATTTTGTCCGTACTATCCAGCTGGTAGTCTGGTGGCTGCTCCTGGAATATTACGCCGTCCCTGTCTAAAAATAAAACCCGTTTTTTCATATACTCAATTTGAAAGTTGTTAATAGTTGAATGTGGAAATGAAGTTCGAACAGAACCTCTCCTTTGCATATTCGCACATCTGCACATTTTCACATTTCCACATTTTCATATTTCCACATTTTTATATTTCGACATTTTTACCAATTTCATATTTTCACTTTCTTCTTCATATAATCAATTAATGCATCGACAAGCAAAGTGTTTTCTTTCTCAGTGCCTATTGTGATACGTAAACACTGATCGCATAACTGCACTTTGCTTCTATCTCTTACAACAATCCCTTCGGTTAATAAAAACTCATAAATATCAACAGCATCTCTGACTTTTACCAATAAAAAATTAGCATCAGAAGGATATACTTTTTCCACCAAAGGTATTCGCAAAAAAACTTTTGATAATTCTTCCCGCATTGATACAATCTCTTTGATCATATCATTTACCTGGCCCACTTCCTGCAGCGCTTCTAAAGCAAACTCCTGGGTAGCCTGGTTAATATTATAAGGCGGTTTTATTTTATTAAGCAATTCAATTATGTCCGCCGAAGCAAAAGCCATACCCAGGCGAAGAGCCGCGAGACCCCAAGCTTTGCTGAATGTTTGCAATACAACTAAATTGGGATATTCCTTCAATTCCTGAATTAAAGAACGTTGCCTGGAAAAATTGATATATGCTTCATCTACTACTACAAGCCCATTAAAATTGTTCAACAATACTTCTATATCCTGGTATTTGATACTATTGCCAGTCGGATTGTTTGGCGAACAAATCCAGATAATTTTAGTGCGGCCGTCAATCAAACTTTCAACCAATTCTAAATTAAGTTGAAAATCCGGTAACAATTCCGCTCGTCTTATTTCCACATCATTGATGGCTGCGCTTACTTCATACATACCATAGGTAGGCGGGCAAATAATTACATTATCCTTTCCTGGCTCACAAAAACAACGATATAAAAGATCAATACATTCATCGCTGCCATTTCCTAAAAAAATATTAGCAGTTTCAATATTTTTTATCGTACTGATCTCCGCTTTCAACTTTTGCTGATGCGGATCAGGATACCGGTTATACCATTTCGTCAACGGCGCACCAAGGCTGGTTTCGTTAGCATCT
>CAMLEX010000369.1 GCA_946479055.1 uncultured Bacteroidota bacterium
TTCTTCCGGAGTTCGCTTCATTTGATTGATGCCGACATTTCCTTCAAATACCTTTTTATTATCCGTCGATATCTGCAGGTATATCATTGTATCCCTCTCAAGCGGTTTATCGGTAATATAAATACAAGGACCCAGCGATGCACATGCGTCATAGGTTTTGGCCTGTGGCAAATACAATGGATTTTCTCCTTCAATGCTCCGACTGCTCATGTCGTTGCCAATTGTATAACCGACTATTTTTCCTGAAGAAGTAACCACCAGTGTCAGCTCGGGTTCGGGCACATCCCAGGTAGAGTCTTTGCGGATATTGACTTTCCCCTGGTGACCGACGATGCGATGAGGAGTTGATTTAAAAAACACTTCCGGTCTTTCTGCTTCGTACACTTTGGCATAAAAGTCGGAGCCGCCGGTTGCTTTTGATTCTTCCTGTCTACCAACTTTACTTCTTAAATAGGTAACACCGCAAGCCCACAGTTCCTGTTTCTCACCTATGGGAGGAAGCAATTCTTGTAGTACATCGTTGCTTTGCGCTTCGAGGGAGGAAGTAAGCGCCTGTGCTTTTTGAAAAAGGTGATCATCATTAACAAACGAATTCCAGTCTTGTTTGCTTGCATAAAATTTATTGTCTTTCTCAATGACGATGCCGTTTTTTGTTTTATATAATTTCATCACACGTTTTTTAAACCCGTTAGTTTATATTGCTGCCATTCAAATTTCTTTTGAGAAACTAGTATGTTAATGCGAATCCCTTGTGACTTCGGAACCTGAACTTCCTCTTAAGAAATCGAGATCTGCACCTTTATCAGCGCCCATTACATGTTTTACATACATGCTGACATAGCCGCGTTTGGTTGAAGCTTGGGGCGCTATCCATGCAGCGCGACGTTTGGTCAGTTCTTCATCAGACACATGCAAATGCAATTTTCTTTCCTCTACATCCAGCTCGATGCTATCTCCGTTTTGCACCAGCGCCAGGTTGCCGCCGATAGCCGATTCAGGAGAGACATGTAATACAACTGTTCCATACGCTGTACCACTCATTCTGCCATCGCTGATGCGAACCATATCCTTTACTCCTTTTTCCAGTATCTTTTTCGGCAAGGCCATGTTGCCTACTTCGGGCATGCCAGGATAACCAACCGGCCCTACATACTTTAATACCATCACACAGTTTTCATCAATATCCAAATTGGGATCGTCAATTCGTGCATGATAGTCTTCTATGTTTTCGAATACGACGGCACGGCCGGTGTGTTTCATCAATGCAGGTGTGGCTGCGGAAGGTTTCATCACAGCACCATTTAATGCAAGGTTTCCTTTTACCACCACGCAACCTGCTTCAGCGATAAAAGGTTTTTTGACACTGGCAATCACATCCTCGTTGTAACAATCAGCAGTGCCGGCAATATTATCCTGATGATTTTTACCAGTGACGGTAATCGCTTTTTTGTGCAAATGATCTTTTAATTCATTTAAGATAACCGGCAGCCCACCTGCATAAAAGAAATCTTCCATCAGGTATTTGCCGGAAGGCATAAGGTTTAATAGTAATGGTATTTTGCTTCCTACCGTATCAAAATCATCCAGGTTCAGATCAACACCGATCCTTCCGGCAATAGCTGTTAAGTGAATAATGAAATTGGAAGAGCCACCCACGGCTGCATTGACCATGATGGCATTTTCGAAAGCTTCCCTTGTCAATATTTTATCAATGGTTAAATTTTCTTTTACCATTTCCACAATTCTTCTGCCGCTCAATTGTGCCAATACTTTTTTTCTTGAATCGGCAGCAGGTATAGCAGCGGCTCCTGATAAAGTAAGTCCCAATGACTCCACCATGCAGGCCATGGTACTGGCCGTACCCATTGTCATGCAATGGCCAATGCTGCGGCTCATACAACTTTCAGCAAACTCACATTCTACCTGTGTCATCTTTCCGGTCTTCATGTCTTCATCAAATTTCCATACATGCGTGCCGGATCCGATTGTTTGCCCTTTGTATCGTCCGTTGAGCATCGGACCACCGGGCACTACAATAGTAGGCAAGCCAACACTCGATGCGCCCATAACAGTGGAAGGAGTTGTTTTATCACAACCGGTCAATAATACAACACCATCAATAGGATTGCCACGAATTGATTCCTCTGCATCCATACTAGCCAAATTGCGAAATAACATCGCTGTTGGTTTCAATAATGTTTCACCCAAACTCATAATAGGAAACTCTACCGGGAACCCACCGGCTTCCAGTACGCCTCTTTTCACGGATTCGGCAATATCACGGAAATGTGCATTGCACGGTGTCAGTTCGCTAAATGTATTGCAGATACCGATCACGGGACGGCCATCAAACATATCAGTAGGCATGCCCTGGTTTTTCATCCAGCTACGGTAAAGAATTCCGTCTTTATCCTTGCGGCCAAACCAATCGTGGCTGCGCAGTTTTCTTTTTTCTTTCATCTCAATGTTAGTATTTTATACCTACGCATATAATGTTAAACATTTCAATCGCATGGTAGCGTTTTTCGACAAATAATACGAAACCGAAAAATATTGATACAAACAAATTTCAACTTTTATCCTGCTGGTTATATCCTTGTTTTAGCATTTACATTTATAAAAAACCTTTGTAGAAACAAAGGTTTTTGTTTGACTGCTTAAACTGCTGTTATGAAGAACTCATGGTTTATCCCACCATACTCTTGTACTTAACTTATCGCCGCCTTGTTCGGCAATAGCGGCTTCTACGTTTGTCGTATTAACTGAAAGTTCAGAAGTGGGATAACCGATCCGCCTGATAAATGTTCCATTGGGCACATCCGGATTGTTCGGTTGTCCGTAAGGGTTAGGTGTTAATGCCGGATAACCTGAACGCCGGAAGTTAGCGAAAGCCTCGGGGCCATTTAGGAAAGATGCTATCCAATATTGTGTATTTATTTGTTGCAATTCAGTACCTGCTCCCAATGGATTGGCAACAATGTAAGCATCCCTTGCAGCGGCTGGTACAGCACAACCAGCATCATAAGTAGCCATTTGATCCATGTGAGCTTTTATGCCATCGGCGAAATATTGAGCTGCACTGTTGCCCCCGGTTATCCATCCCCTGAATGCAGCTTCTGCCAATAACAAATTTGTTTGCGCAGCAGTAACAAAAAACATAGGAGAAGAAGGCTTTACAATTCTTTTACGATCGGCCTGGCTATAATCATAAAAACTGGCAATGCCATCTGCGGTAGCCCTTGCAACGATAGTTCCATTATCATAGCCCATTGGCATCCCGATCTGGTCAGCGGGATTGGTTGTTATCGTTACATATGCAGGAGGAGCCGGAGGATTAGCATTTGAACTCGACATATCTCCTCCGCTCTTTGAACCTTTATAACGTATGGCGATAGAAGATAAACGGGGATCGTTGTTATTCTTCAATTCATCAACAAAAGGTTTTGCAAGATAAAAATTGTTAGCCTCCGTACTGTTAAGCATATTTCCTGCCGGATTCAGATAGTTGGCATCGTGTCGCATATATGCATTGTCAGCATTGTCAGTGATCACTCCGCCTGCAAAAGCAGCCTGCACTGTTGATTGGGCTTTTGTTTGATCTATTTTACTAAGACGCATGCCAGCTCTTAGTAATAAAGAGTATCCAAGTTTTTTCCATTTAGCAATATTGCCGGAATATAAAACATCAGAAGTTTCCACCGTACCGGCAGCATCCAATGCAGCCGATGCCTCCGTTAGTTCCTGTATGAGCTTTGGATAAATATCCTCCTGCTGATCATATTTTGGAAAATTTATTAGATCGGTCATACCAGCGCCGCCTTCTGTGTATGGAATAGCTCCGTAGGTATCTGTAAGTATCAAGAATGTATAAGCCTGCCAGATACGGATCATATTATAAAGATTAGACCGTGCCGGTTCATCTTTTGTTTTGTCTATGGCATCATGGGTATATTTAATCACATTCTGATAATATACTGCCCATGTGGGAGCGCCGGTAACATCGCGGCTGTCCTGGTTAAAGTTGCCACCTGCCAATACACCACCATTGGGCGTCACCATTTGCTGAACTATAGCCATCTCGTAGATCTGTGTTTTTGTAGGATAAGAAGTATTGATAATGGCATTATTTAAAAGAAGCACCGGATCCAATGTAGTAGGGTTTACCTTATTTACATTGAGTTCTTCTAATCCTTTATCACATGAAGCAATAGCGCCCAGTGACAGTATTAATAAAAAATATTTAAGTATTTTTTTCATGAGTTGTTGCATTAAAATTTGATGTTTAAATTCACACCTAATCCTCTTGTACTGGGCACACCTGCTGATTCCAGGCCAATCATATTATCTCCACCATAGCCCACCGTTTCCGGATCTATATTATCCACCCATTTTTTGATGATCAATAGATTGTTTGCTACAAAGTCGAGCTTAACTCCTTTGACAGGCCATTTGGCAGGAATGAATTTGGTAAAATCATAACCGAGGGTAATTTGGCGGAGTTTCCAGTAACCGGCATTGTAGATGACAGATTCAACAATCTGTTGTGAACGCAAATGTTCCCAATAGGTTTGTACTGCTGCCTTTGCCGTATTGTTTCCTCCCGATTGATCTACGCCTTCGCCAGTAACAAAACCGGTTTCACGGCCAACAAGTGTTCTTTTAT
Source organism: uncultured Bacteroidota bacterium (assembly GCA_946479055.1). Next base: position 4,664 of record CAMLEX010000369.1, read on the forward strand.
GCAAACCATGACGAGTAGCATTGAAGTTAGTTCCTGACAGCATCTTATTGCCTAACTTATAATCAATAAGTACCGACAAGTTGATTCCTTTATAATTAAAAGTATTGAGGAAGCCGCCGGTCCATTTAGGTAAACCACTGCCAAACAAAATAAAACTTGGAGTACGCAAGGGTAAGCCACTGCTTTGAAAAATCATTTGTCCTTTAGCATCTCTTGAATAACCATACCCGGCTATTTGTCCCATTTCTTCACCTACAACTACCCTCACTTCACCGTTGAATGGGTGGCTGCCAATAGTAGCTCTCTCGCCAGGTGTCTTGGAGCTTATACTGATAACTTTAGTAATGTTATAAGAAGTATTGGCTGAGAAACCCCATTTGAAATTTTTTGTTTCTATCGGTGATACAGTCAGCAAACCTTCAAATCCCTTATTATAACTTTCACCGCTATTAATACGTGTATTTAAAAAGCCTGATGCATCTGATATTTGTACTGAAAAGATTTGATCAATTGTTGTCTTCTTATAAACTGCTACATCTAACCCAACTTTGTTTTTAAATAACCTTAATTCTAAACCTGCTTCCACTTCTTTCACACTCATGGGTCTCAAATTAGGATTGGGCAAAGTAGTGCCGCTGGCTCCAACAGTGACAGCCGTACCTGAAGGGTTATTAATTGTGTTGGAATTAATAGAGTAAAACAACTGGTCGGCATAAGGACCCACGTCACCATCGCTACCTACCTCGGCATATCCTACCCTGACTTTTCCAAAGGTCAACCATGGGATTGCGTCTTTTATGGTTTCGGAAAAAACATACGATCCGGAAACCGACGGATAAATGATACCCATATTTTCCTTAGAAAGCGTGGATAACCAGTCCTTC
>CAMLEX010000370.1 GCA_946479055.1 uncultured Bacteroidota bacterium
TTGGCAATCGTTGTTATATTAATAATGCCATCCTTGATAAAAATTGCCGCATCGGTGATGATGTACGTATCAACGGCGGAACACATCTTGAAAATACTGATCAACCCCTTTATACTATTAAAGATGGGATAGTAGTTGTAAAAAAAGGAGCTATTATACCGAATGGTTTTGTCATCTAAGACCTGGAATCGTTTTCAAAAGAGCAGGAAGGGTTTCCTTTTTCGAGAAAGTTTTTCATTTTTTAAAATGTGTACTTGTTACATAAACTTCCTATCTTCCATTTATATTTTTTGAGGGCTTCAGCCCCGATGAAGTTTGCCATTTTTTGAAAATTAAATACACCCCTTTTGGGGATGGGGTATTACGATTGCTATGAGTACTGTTCTTGCCGGTACAAAGCCACGCTTAAGTGTTGCTACCATCATCAACATGAGTGTGGGATTTTTTGGAATCCAGTTCGCTTTTGGATTACAAAATGCCAACGTCAGCCGCATCTTTCAAACACTCGGAGCTAAGATCGAAGAAATTCCAATTCTCTGGATAGCAGCACCCCTGACAGGTTTGATCATTCAGCCCATCATCGGACATTTCAGTGATAAAACATGGCTTGGCAAATGGGGCAGAAGAAGACCTTATTTTTTAGTGGGTGCTATTTTTGCCGCTTTAGCTTTATTTCTTTTTCCCAATGTACATACGTTATGGATGGCTGCTTTGATGCTTTGGGTATTGGATGCAGCCATCAATGTTTCGATGGAACCTTTTCGTGCTTTTGTAGGTGATATGTTGCCGGATGAACAACGCACAACCGGTTTCGCCATGCAAAGTTTTTTTATAGGAGTAGGAGCGGTTATTTCTTCCGTTCTTCCATATATATTAACAAGCTTTGGAGTAGCTAATGAAGCGACACCGGGTATCATTCCGGATTCTGTAAAGATCTCTTTTTATGCAGGTGCTATTATATTTATTGTTGCTATTGCTTATACGGTATTTACTACAAAGGAATATTCCCCAACGCAGCTACGGTCATTTGGTGTATTGGAAGAAAGTGACGAAGAGATCACGATACAAACACCATTTGCCAACTTTAGAAAGAAGGGATTTCAATGGCTTATCATCGGTTTTATTTTATCATTGGGCTTATATCTCAATAATGAATTTGGAACAAGGCATTTGGAAAAGGAGTTGTATGTACTTACGCTCGGATTGGCGGCTTTTGGAGTATTTCAATTAGTAGCTGCATTCTTTCTCAGTTATGATAAAAAAAATGCGTTGGTAGAAATAATGGATGACCTGAACCATTTACCTGCAACGATGAAAAAGCTTGCAGTCATCCAGTTCTTCAGTTGGTTTGCATTATTTTCTATGTGGATATATACAACTCCGGCACTGGCACAGCATATCTATGGTACCGAAGATGCTTCATCAGCAGCTTATAATAAAATGGGAAACTGGGTGGGTGTGTTATTTGCCTGGTATAATGGATTCGCCGCATTGTTTGCATTCCTGTTGCCGGTATTATCAAAAAAATACTCAAGACCCGTTACACATATGATCGCTTTGATAGCAGGTGGGCTGGGCCTTATATCTTTTTATCTTTTTAAAAATGAGAATTACCTCATCATCAGTATGGCTGGTATTGGTTTTGCGTGGGCAAGTATCCTGGCGATGCCGTATGCTATCTTAACCAAATCGCTGAGGCAAAAAAAGATGGGTGTATATTTGGGCATATTTAATTTCTTCATTGTATTGCCACAAATATTGGCTGCAACATTGTTGGGAATATTTACAAAAAGCATTTTTTCCGGCAATGCCATTTACACTATTGTATTAGGCGGATGTTCTATGCTTGTTGCAGCATTCTTATCAATGCGTTTAAAAGAAAAATAATTAAAATGATGGTAGGTCCCATCCTGAATATCCGGGACAAGTTCTGGCCAAAATAAATAAAAAATAAACGGATGAAATTATTATCCCGATCACTGGGTTGTTTACTTGGGTTATTATTTTTCGTTGAACTATCAGCACAGCCAAATGTTTACCCTTCCAACTGGTGGATAGGAATGAAAAACCCTAAGCTGCAATTGATGATCCACGAAGAAAATATTGCGAATAAAATTCCGATGTATAAACTTTCAGCAGCGGGAATGAAATTAGTTGAAGGAGTAACATTAAAAATGATTCACAGGGTAGAGAATCCCAACTATGTTTTTTTAGATCTGGTTATTGATAAAAATGCTAAACCGGGTGAACGGACTTTAAGCTTTGGATCACCCGCCAATGGAATTACAATAAACTATGAATTAAAATCCCGTAGTAAAGAGAATGGTAAGACACGTATCAAAGGCGTTACTGCAAAAGATTTTATTTACCTGATGATGCCGGATCGTTTTGCCAATGGCGATCCTTCCAATGATATTATAAAAGGTTATCGTGATGAAACAAGTGACCGCAATAATAAATTTTCAAGACATGGTGGCGATTTCAAAGGCATCACTGATCGCCTGGATTATTTTGAGCAATTAGGTGTAACAACGCTCTGGCTCACGCCGGTGATTGAAAATGATATGCCCCTGATGAACGAATGGGGTAATAATGTAGCAGGCTATCACGGTTATTGGTTTACGGATCATTACAAAATAGATAAAAGACTAGGCGGTAATGAAGGGTACAAAACTTTTTGCGATGCCCTGCATAAAAATGGAATGAAAGTAATACAGGATGCTGTTTACAATCATGTTGGTGATCATCATTGGTTTATTTTGGATCCGCCGATGAAAGATTGGGTGAATGTGTGGCCATCCTTCCAGGGGCCCAATCATAAAGAGGAAGTTTTTTTCGATCCCTATGTTTCCGCAATTGATAAAAAGATCATGCTCGACGGATGGTTTGTTCCGCACCTGCCAGATCTGAATCAGCGAAATCCTTTTGTCGCTAATTTTCTTATTCAGCATGCTATCTGGACCACGGAAGAGTTTGGCATAGATGGCTGGCGTGTGGATACTTACAAATACTGCGATGAACAGTTTATGAATAACGTAAACACGGCGCTTGAAAAAGAATTTCCTCATCTTACTGTTTTTGGCGAATCATGGGTAAATACAATTACAGCCAATGCTTACTTTACAAAAAACAATATGTCTGTTCCTTTTAAACATAACGCGAAAGGAATGCTGGATTTCCAAACCAGTTTTGCTATACTGGCTGGCATGAATGAACCTTTTAATGGCGTGAATAAATTATACACAACATTGGCCCAGGATGTATTGTATAAAGATCCGATGAATAATTGCATTTTCATGGATAATCATGATATGGATCGTGTGTTCTCGGTAGTAGATGAAGATTGGAGCAGGCTTAAAGCAGGTCTCAACTGGCTGTTAACATTGAGAGGCATTCCTCAACTTTATTATGGCACCGAAGTATTAATGAAAAATAAAAAGGTAAATACCGATGCGACTGTAAGAGAAGATTTTCCCGGTGGCTGGAAAGAAGATGCCACCAATAGATTTACAACTGTGGGAAGAAGTGCTAAAGAAAATGAAGTATTTAATTATACCTGTGCTTTGGCAAATTTCAGGAAAAATTCATCTGCCATCACCAGTGGTAGGACAATGCAGTTTATTCCCAAAGACGGAATATATATTTATTTCCGTTATAACAACAAACAGACCATTATGGTCATTACCAATACGGGTGATAATCCCGTAAAACCGGATTGGAACTATTATACAGAAAGAACAGCAGGGTTTAAACAAATAAAAGATGTTGTCTCCGGAAATAGTACGCTGTTGCAAGACTATGAAATAAAACCGAAAGAGAGTTTTGTATTTGAATTGATGAAATAAGAATGGTTTTATAATGTTATAAAGCAAATGTTGAAAAAATAAAACCTTGCTTATACCGGTGATTGATTTTTGGTTTACATAAATTTTATCATCTATTTTGGTTTTTCATAGATAAATCTCACCATTGCATTTTTCTTATTATCGGAGGTAAGATATACCTGGTATCGTTTATCATTGGCATCAACGATCATTAAAGCTGTATTAGGAGGTATCGAACCGAGATTTTCTCCTACCATTATCATTTCCTGTCTTGGTTTGGCAAAATCTATTTTTACAAAAATTGTTATGGGTTTAGTAGCAAGAACCTGTCTTGACACAACAGGCATGTCATTTACATATACTGATATGGTATCGCCATCAATAACACCATTATCATAAAAATCCAGCCGCAGATTGCCGGTATCCACTTTTATTTCCTTTACCAGTTCAAGTTTTCGTTCTATCAATACCGGGGGTACTTCAGGTTTGAAAGCAGATTTCAAAATACGGGTCAATACAATAGTGCCGGGAGGGCAGGAACTTTTGCCATCCATTGTATTACCCGCCCAGGAGCCGCGCAGCTGTTCTTCTTTTCCATCTGTGTGAAAAGTCAAAGCATACTTTTTAATACACGGAATACAATCAGGAGGAATACGAAAGACAGATACTTTTTGCTCCTCTATATGTAGTGATTTTGCAATAGTATCATATATGCCTTCAAATTCTTCTTTTACATAATTGGTCGTGTCGGAGTAATGGTAGGAATTGCCCCTGATCTTTACGCCTTCTATTTGTAATTGAAACTCGATATTGTAAACAGGAAAGCATCCACCGGGTTCCATTACCAGCCGGCCTTTCCAGAAACCATTTATATCCTGAGCCTTTGCGCAGAAGGCAGATAAAAAACACAGATATAAAATAACTAAACGATACATTAAAATGAAAATAAAAGAAAAATTGGAAGCTGGTATAAAAATTACAGAAACGGCAAGACAAGTACGAAGTACGAGCTACGAAATATTTTAGTTCGTAGTGTTATTTTACATTCATAAACTACCGGAGTACAAAGTAACAAAAAAGACGTATAGCCTTTTCTAGTGATTTCGTATCCCATACTGTGATACTTAGCAACGAACTATATAGTATGGGCTACAAAAAAATAGTACATTATCGATCTTCGTATCTCGTACTTTAATGGGGTTTCTGATATTTAAACCTGACAACAGCATTTTTCTGTTCAGTAGAAGTAATACGTACTTCAAAACGCTTCTCGCCAGCCTCTACTATCATCAGCGAAGTATTGGGGGGTATGCGACCAAGATTTTCCGCCACCATGGTCAGTTCCTGATCTTCATTGTCTTCCATGGTAAAATTTAATGTAAGAGGGCTTGCTGTCAGTCTTTTGTTGGATAATACTAATCTTTTATTCAGATAAACTGATATTGTATCATCATCAATTTCTCCATTATCATACAGTTTCACCTTCACACCAGGATCGGTTACTATTATTGATTGAGCCAGTTTATTTTCTCTTGTTTTTAAAATAGAGGGAACAATTATAATGGGCTTTGAAGAAATTTTAGTGATTTCAGGTGTTTCCTTTTTTAACGAATCAACAGTAGGTTTCGCAGGCGGGATCACTATTTTTTTTCTAGTACCTGTATTTTTTTTGACAGGTGTATTTGTTTTCGGGGTTGTTTTTTTAACAACAGGCGGAC
>CAMLEX010000371.1 GCA_946479055.1 uncultured Bacteroidota bacterium
TGCCCAAATTGACACCCGTAGTTTCCAGGTCTATGGAGGCAAGTGGTTTTGTCAGCTTCAACATGAGATTAAGTAGTTTCTCTTATAATTTAAGGCGGTAAAGGTAACAGTTTGATTCGCTTTACAAAATCAAATTTCAGTGCTAGTTTTCAGCCTTTTAACAGAACTTAAACCCCGGATATAAGTAAAATGCGTAAAGCTTTATATTTTTGCAAAATAAATCTGCTTATTTACCGTTATTCTGACAATAATATACCTTTAAAATGAAAAAATTTTCCCTTGCTGCTTTGTTATTAATCGCCGTTACCATTCTTTCAACTTCCTGTTATTCTTCCAGGAAAAATGGATGCCCCGGCAATCCACAGGGTAGTTACAGATTCAAAGGATAGTCATCACCATTGAAATTAACAGGTCCCTCTCTATAATCCTTTCGCATTGATGTAATTTACAAGAGAGGCCGTATTCTTCAATTTCAATTTTTTCAGGACATTATAACGATGCACTTCCACTGTTTTCAATGAAATATCTAACTGTAATGCAATCTCCCTGGACGAAAGTCCTTCCTTTATCAATTTGATGATATCTAATTCCCGGCGTGATAAATCGTTAAGATCACCCTTATCAGCATTCTCATCCAATTCCTGATCCGCAAGAATTGCTTTTACTTCATCACAAATATATTTATTGCCCTTATTGACTTCTACAATGGCTGTTATCATTTCTTCCTTAGAAGAATTCTTAGTTACATAGCCCATAGCACCAAGCTGTAACATACGTTTTGCATAAGCTGGCATAGTATGCATTGAAACAGCAATGATCCGGGAGTCGGGAGAAATTTTATGGATCTGTTTGGTGGCATCAAAACCATTAAGAGGCGACATATTCACATCCATCAAAATGATGTCAGGCTTTTTTTTGCTGGCTATTTCAATGGCTTCTTCTCCTGAACTAGTTTCTCCAATAACAATAAAACGAGGATCGCTGTTAAGAATAAAAGACCAGGAATCTCTTATCAATTTATGATCGTCTACAAGTAGAATTTTTATTTTTTCCATTTGGTTTACGGCTAATGCTTAATAATCAATATGAATAAGGTTAAAAAATTACGTAAAAAAACTAATAATTCTAACAATAAAAAAAGTGATCAAAATCCCAACAAACTAAACTAAGGATATACACTTAATTTCATCATTTATCTATAACAAATATACAGTTAACAATAAAAAGAATTCTTTTAGCTACAGAATATTAAAAACATCGTTGTTATATTCCCCATCATCTATCATGGCATCTAATCCCAAATCATTGCTTCCATTACTGGCTGTATAGATTAAAACAATCCTGAAATCAAAAAAAAGGGCTTTTATAATTCGCTAACTATTTTAAAGATTAATTCAACTTAATGAAAAAATCAATATCCTATCTTTTATAAAGTCAAATTTAATTCAGAAATAATTAAATAAAACCAGAGTAATCATTGCATATTTCTGCATCAATCAAAACCGGGAAGTATATAGAACAGGCATAGCAATTAACTTTTTCAGCCGATCAGCCCTTCTTCACACATTGCAATCGGGCTGGTTGTCATATTTGCATTGAGCCACTATTTGATTAATTCGTCCTACTGAATTATCATAATGCGTCTGCCTGTTGCCGTTCCAATAAATCGATTTGATTTTTATCCTTTATTTTTGAACGATAATCATTGTGGACATTACCCCATTTTATATGAATGCAATAGTAAAAAACAACTGGACCAAAGATGAGATCAAAGAAGTTTATAACCGCCCCTTACTGGATTTGATCTACGAAGCCGCGAGTATACATAGAGAAAACAGCGATTATGCTGAGGTACAGATAAGCAGTCTTTTATCAATTAAAACAGGTGGTTGCCCCGAAGATTGTGCGTATTGTCCCCAGGCGGCCCGTTATCATACCGATGTAGATGTTCATGCGCTGATGAAGACAGAGCAGGTAGTGGCTGCGGCGAAAAAAGCAAAAGAAGGAGGCGCTACAAGATTATGCATGGGAGCAGCATGGAGAGAGGTAAGAGACAATAAAGACTTTGACAGGGTGGTAGAAATGGTAACTGAAGTCAACAATCTTGATATGGAAGTTTGCTGTACGCTTGGAATGCTAAACTATGAACAGGCAAAACGATTGGCCGATGCAGGACTTTATGCTTACAATCATAATATTGACACTTCAGAAGAAAATTATGGAAACATAATCACCACACGTACCTATAGTGACAGGCTGAACACACTAAACAACGCAAGGAAGGCAAACCTTACCGTATGTTCAGGCTGAATAATAGGTTTGGGAGAAACCGACGAAGACAGGATAGGAATGCTCCATATTCTTTCCAACCTGCCACAGCATCCGGAATCAGTTCCGATAAATGCTCTTGTACCAGTCAAAGGCACACCTTTAGAAGATCAACCAAGGGTTTCAGTTTGGGAAATGGTAAGAATGATTGCTACGACAAGAATAATTATGCCCAAAACGGTAGTACGGTTATCGGCTGGCAGAACAGCAATGAGTATGAGCGACCAGGCTCTTTGTTTTTTAGCAGGTGCCAATTCTATTTTTGCCGGCGACAAATTGCTAACCACACCCAATCCAGATTTCAAAGAAGATATGGAGATGTTTAAAATCCTGGGATTGAAACCAAGAAAAGCTTTTAAGAATATAAAAGAATCAGCTGATATCGGGTAGCAAGTCAGATATAAGTGGTGAATAGTGAGTATCCCGAAAGTAAAGCTGCTACTCACAACTGACCACTCACCTGCAATGCGAAAATTACATTTTTCAGAACACTAGTTAAAGAGGATGGAGCCGGATATACAATTTTTACAAAAAGCTTTACAAAAAAGGGAAGAAGAAAATATAGTGAGGCTCCTAAAGCCCGAAACACAATTAATAGATTTCAGCTCAAATGACTATCTCGGTTTTGCACGAAATGAAATGCTGAGCCAGGAAGTAGCTAAGGAAATGGGGAGAGGCGGGTTTCATAAATCAGGATCTACTGGCTCAAGATTATTGACGGGCAATACAATTTATGCTGAAAAATTAGAAGAAAAAATTGCTGATTTTCATAAAGCAGAGACAGCCCTGTTATTCAATTCTGGTTATGATGCAAACCTGGGGCTATTATCATCTATCGCACAACGGGACGATACGTTTATTTATGACTCTCTTTCACATGCTAGCATCATTGACGGAATAAGACTCAGCATTGCAGGCAAGAAATACAAATTTGAACATAATAATGTAACAGATCTGGAAAAAAAGATCCGGCATGCTACAGGCAAAGTTTTTATTGTAGCGGAAAGTGTTTATTCCATGGATGGTGATTTTACTCCGCTTCGTGAAATACTGAGTATGTGCAAACAATATGGCGCATATCTTATAATAGATGAAGCTCATGCTACTGGTGTTTTCGGTCCGGAAGGAAAAGGAATAGTGGTGGCAGAAGAATCGGAAGCAGCTATTTTTGCCCGTGTTTTTACATTTGGAAAAGCTTTGGGAGCACATGGGGCAGCAGTGGCGGGCAGTAAAGCCTTAAAGGAATACCTCATTAATTTTTCAAGATCGTTTATATACACGACAGCACTTTCTTTTCACGCCCTGGCAACTATCAATGTTGCCTATAATCATATTCCATTAGCCAATGCTGAAAGAAAAAAACTTTTTGAAAACATTGATTTCTTCAGAGACGAGATAGAGCAGTCAGGAATATCAATAGAAACAATGCGAAGCCCTATCCAATCGATCTTGATAAAAGGCAATGAAAAAGTAAAACAGGCAGCCCTGTTGTTGCAAAATAAAGGGTTTGATATACGACCGATCCTGAGCCCTACAGTAGAAAAAGGAAAGGAGCGATTGAGAATTTGCATTCATAGTTATAATACACGGGAAGAACTAAAAGCTGTAATAAACATTTTAAAAGAAGCATTGTAATGCAAAGCATAGCAATAGCAGGCATACATACGGGTATAGGTAAAACAATTGTTTCAGCAATCCTCGCTGAAGCATTACAAGCCGATTACTGGAAGCCTGTTCAGGCAGGAAATGCCGACGCCACAGATACGATGGAAGTGAAAAGATTGGTAAGTAATCCTTCCAGCGTATTTTATAAAGAAGCTTATTTTTTGAAGGAAGCAATTTCTCCGCATGCAGCGGCCGAAAAAGAAGGAATACAAATTGAACTTGAAAAAATAAAACTCCCCAACCCTCTTCGCCAAACCATTGTTGAAACAGCAGGTGGATTACTCTCACCGGTGACAGCAGTAAAAACCAATCTTGATATCCTGCTGCAGCTCCGGTTGCCGGTGGTGCTGGTATCAAAAAATTATCTCGGCTCTATTAATCACACTATGCTCACCTTTGAAGTATTAAAAAAAAGTAACCTGGAAATAAAAGGAATTATTTTTAATGGCCCCGAAAATGAAGCTTCCGAAAATTTTATTCTTTCCAATACCGGGCTTACAAAATTATTATCAGTAAAAGAAGAAGCTTTTTTTGACAAAGAAAAAGTGAAACATTATGCCGGGCTCGTTCCTTTAAACTATTTTGCAACACTATGACTATAGCCGAAAAGGATAAAAAATATATCTGGCATCCCTATACCCAGATGAAGGATGCCCTGCCGGTTATACCTATTGTATCAGCAAGCGGAACCTTATTGTATGGAGAAGATGGCAAAACTTATATTGATGCCGTTTCATCATGGTGGACAAATATACATGGACATGCACACCCTTTTATTTCAGAACAGATATTTAAACAGGCTAAGACAGCAGAGCACCTGATCTTTGCAGGATTTACTCATCAGCCGGCTATTGACCTGGCGGAAACTTTATTACAAGTTCTTGGTTCCAACCAGGAAAAAATATTTTATTCCGATAATGGAAGTACGGCGGTAGAAGTAGCACTGAAAATGGCTTTTCAGTATTGGCACAACAAAGAAAAAGAAAAACGCCTTGTTATTGCTTTCGAGAATGCCTACCACGGAGATACTTTTGGGGCTATGGCTGTAAGTGGCAGGAATGCTTTTACAACTCCTTTTCAGCCTTTTCTTTTTGAAGTAAAAACGATACCTGTTCCGGTGGCTGGTAAAGAAGAAGAATGTATTCAATCATTTAAAAAAATACTAACCGACCATAAAAATGAAATAGCTTCTTTTATTTTCGAACCTTTGGTACAAGGAACGGCAGGCATGATCATGTATGATGCGGCAACTTTAGATAAATTAATAAGCTGGTGCCGGGAGGAAGAAATACTTACTATTGCTGATGAAGTGATGACGGGTTTCGGAAGAACGGGAAAAATGTTTGCATGCGATTATTTAACTCACAAACCCGATATCTTTTGTTTTTCAAAAGGCATTACCGGTGGGTTTATGCCTTTAGGCGTTACCACCTGTACTCAGCAGATATTTGAGGCATTCCTATCTGATCAAAAATCAAAAACATTTTTTCATGGCCATTCTTATACTGCCAATCCCCTGGCTTGCGCGGCTGCATTA
>CAMLEX010000372.1 GCA_946479055.1 uncultured Bacteroidota bacterium
CTGGCTTGAAATCACCTCCCGTATCTGTGAAAACCATTTATCAAAACGGCTTTCATCACCAGCACCTTCCTTATATTTATAGTGTGCAGCCAGGCCCTTTTCAGCAATTTCATTCATACGTTTAGTACGTATCTGTACTTCCACCCATTTCCCCTGCGGGCCCATCACGGTTGTATGCAATGCCTCATATCCGTTCGATTTAGGATTACTTAGCCAATCTCTTAATCTTTCTGGAGATGGGGTGTATTCATCCGTGATCATTGAATATACTTTCCAGCAATCTTCTTTTTCTTTTTCAGGCGGCGAATCCAAAATAACCCGGATGGCAAAAAGATCATACACTTCTTCAAAGTCCACTCCCTTTTTCTTTATCTTATTAGATATAGAGTGAATGCTCTTTGGCCTGCCGTATATTTCAAATTTGAAATTACTCTTCTCTAATTTTTCTTTGATAGGCCTGATGAACTCATTTATGTATTTACTGCGTTCCCTTTTGGTTTCCGCCAGTTTTTTTGCAATATCCCGATAGATCTCAGGTTCCATGTATTTCATGGCAAGATCTTCCATCTCGGTTTTTATAGTATACAAACCCATCCGATGGGCAAGGGGTGCATATACATAAACCGTTTCCGAAGATATTTTCAGTTGCTTTTCCCGCTTCATGCTTTCCAGGGTACGCATGTTATGAAGCCGGTCAGCCAGTTTGATCAGGATGACACGGGGATCATCTGTCAATGTCATCAATATTTTCTTGAAATTTTCTGCTTGTTGCGATCCATTGATATCAATTACATTGGAGATTTTGGTCAATCCATCTACAATGCGGGCTATTTCCTGCCCGAATTCTCTTTCGACATCCTCCAGGGAGATATCAGTATCCTCAACGGTATCATGTAATAATGAACAGATAGTGGAACGAACTCCAAGGCCTATTTCTTCTATACATATTTTGGCGACTGCAAGTGGATGCAGAATATAAGGTTCACCGCTTTTGCGGCGCATGGTCTTATGCGCATCTACTGCCATTTCAAAAGCTGTACGTAATAATTCCTTATCGCCGGGCTTGATTTTAGCCTTTAGCGACCGCATCAATGATCGATATTCCCGCAAGATCAGCTTTCGCTCCTGCTCATCATTCAGATTATACTTTGGTGTTTTTTCAACAGTTTCCATTTCACTCAGGCTTTCGGAACGAATTTACTGAATTACAAGCAGTAGCAGGATAGCTAACCGTAGAAAAAATTACTATGGCACTATAATAGTGTGGTATTTGTGTTTTTGGTGAAAATAAATGCCCTACATTTGCAGCCCGAAATGCGGGTGTGGTGAAATTGGTAGACATACCAGACTTAGGATCTGGCGCCGCAAGGCATGGGGGTTCGAGTCCCTCCACCCGCACAAAAAAAGTTTAAGAGTTTAAAAGTTTAAGGTTTAAAGTTCTGGTTACAGAACTTTTCCTTCCCGTCAGAAATTACTGAACAGGACGAACCTTAAGCCCTTAAACTTTTAAACTTTTTAAACTTTCTATATGGCGACAGTTACCAAAGAAAATATCGGTTTGCTGCATGAAAAGCTGACCGTAAAGCTGGAAAAGACAGATTACCTTCCTTCTTTTGAAAAAGCGTTGAAGGAATACAGCAAAAAAGCGAATATACCTGGCTTTCGCAAAGGCATGGTACCGACTGGCCTGATCAAAAAAATGTATGGTCCTTCCTTGTTTACCGATGAAGTACTTCGTTCGGTTGACCGGGAGCTGATCGGCTATCTCCAAAATGATAAGCTTGATATTTTTGCGCAGCCTTTGCCGCTTGAAACTGATATCCGCCAGTTAGATGTGAACAATCCTGCAGACTATACTTTCCATTTTGAAATAGGCATGAAACCTGAGTTTCAACTGGCCGATCTGGGCACTGCTAAAATAACAAGATATGTTGTAAAGATTACCGATGAAATGATCAATAGCGAAATTGCCCGTTTGCAAAACCGCTATGGCAATATGCAGGACCAGGATGCGGTAGCTGTAGAAGATAATGTGCTGAATATAATTTTTACAGAGGTAGATGAAAATGGGAATGCTGTTGAAAATGGCATTCAGAAAGACAACTCACTTCTGGTAAAATATTTTAAAGAAGATTTCCGTAGCAACCTGATTGGAAAAGTTACCAATGATTATGTAATCGTTCAATTAGATAAAGCTTTTGACGACAAAGAGCTGGAAGTTATTTTAAGTGATCTTGGCCTTGATAAAAATGATCCTGCCGCTGCTCAAAAACATTTTAAAATTCAGATCACCAAGATCGGTTTGCTGGAGAAAAAAGAACTGAATGAAGAGTTCTTCAATCAACTTTATCCTAACCAGGAAGTAAAATCAGAAGCTGATTTTCGCAATAAAATAAAAGAAGAGATACAGGCTTACTGGAACAACCAGGCAAAAAACCAGATCCACGACCAGGTTTTTCATGAGCTGACTGACCATACTGCTACACAATTTCCTGAAGGGTTTTTGAAGAAATGGGTAAAAACACAGGGAGAAACTGCCGAAAATCCTGATGCTGGCAAATCGGATGAACAAGTGGAAAAAGAATTCCCAACATTCCTGAATCAACTGAAATGGACATTGATCACCGATAAAATTGTTCAGGAAAATTCTATACAGGTACAGCCAGACGAGATCCGTGATTTCGCCAAGCAACAATTATTCGGCTATATGGGTGGCGCTATGGGAGCAGATGCACAAAACCAACCCTGGGTCAATGATTATGTAGAAAAAATGATGAAAGACCGTAAGTATGTAGAAGATGCTTATAACCGCATACAAACACAAAAAATATTTGAATGGGCTGAAACAAAAGTAAACCCAACTGATAAAGAGATCGGTGCAGAAGAATTTACAAAAATGGCTGAAGAACACCAGCACCATCATCATTGATCGATAGTGAATCCAAGACGTTAAAAGGTTGACAAGTGAGTTTGTCAACCTTTTTTATTGAATCGAATTATTCCTGGTCATTTCTGCCTCTTTTCTTCTTTTTTCCTTTTGAATACAAAATCTTCGCCTGCTCTACTAATGAAATAAATTCTTTTTGTAACAAATCATTGGGATTAGCTGATGCAGTTGCCAGCAGCAATACATCATTCCAGCTCACATCTTTTGTAAAGGAAGAAATACGAAGCAGTGAGCCAAACATGGCTACCGCAGCCGAAAAACGGTAACTTTCATCTATAGTAACAAACTCTTTAAAATTACGGGGGCTTTGATAGGTAAATACAAGATTGCTGGTATCATTGGGTTGCTGGTAATGTAATTTTACCCTTGCAAAATTTTCATCCGCCATTGCATTAGAATCAATTTTTTCCGGTGCTATTTCAAATATGCCCATCATCGCATACCCCGAGCCTATTTCCCCTCCTTCTACTATCGCTAATGTATCATTTAAAGCTCCCACCTTATTATCAAAACCCAATAAGCGATATTCCTTTACGTATTTCGGGTTAAACTCCACATTCATATAGGCATCATCAGCCACAGCATATAATGTTTGAGTAAATTCTTTCATCAAAACTTTTTCAGCCTCATTGAAATTATCGAGGTAAGAAAAATTACCATTGCCTTTGCGTGCTAATGTTTGAATTTTTGAATCCTTATAATTTCCCATGCCCACACCCAGGCAGGTAAGATAAATGCCCGACTCTTTATTTCGTGATATCAGTTCATCCAGTTCTTCTTCCGTTCGCAAGCCTACATTGAAATCACCGTCTGTAGCAAGTATTACACGATTGTTTCCCCCAACAATAAAATGTCTTTTAGCAACACTATAGGCCAGGTTGATCCCCGATTCTCCAGGAGTGGCTCCGCCCGGCGTAAGTTCATCAATGGCCGTCAGGATTTTTTCTTTTTCGGCTCCACTGATGGTGTTCAGCATAATGCCGGTGATACCCCCATAAACGACAATAGCTACCGAATCTTTTGCTCTCAGATTATTAACAAGTAACCGAAAAGCTGATTTCAATAAAGGCAACCTGTTGGGCATATCCATAGAACCGGAAACATCGATCAGAAAAACAAGATTACTGGGCGGCAATGTATCCAGGTTTATTTTTTTTGCTGAAAGATCAATATAGTACAACTGGTTAGCCGGGTTCCAGGGGCATGAGGTTAACTGCGTCTTTATAACAAAAGGATTGTTTCCTGGTGGCTTTGTATAATTAAGGTTGAAATAGTTAAGCATTTCTTCTATCCTGACGGCATCAGGCGGGACAAGGGAATTGCCGGCCAGGAAACGGCGGATATTACTGTAAGAAGCCCGATCAATGTTAAGGGATATGCCTGTAGCGGGAAAACGCTTTGCAGTTACAAATTTATTTTCAACAATACTGGCATAGGTTTCATCGCCTGCAAACCATTTCTTTTGATCTTCTTTGGCCATTCCCCGGGTGAATGATAACAATTTATTGAGCCTTGCCGAAGAGCGGTTAACAGGAGCCAATTTTAGCTGAACAGAAAGATAATTTTCAGCATTTACTACAATTTTTTTGGGTATATACCCATCATGCGAAAAGCTGAATGTATCGATCCGTTGACTGGTGGTAATACCAAAAGATCCGGACGATCCACTTTTATAAATATATCCTGTACTTAACTGAAGTATTCTTACATTTTGCAATGGATTTGCTGATTCATCCTTTACTTCACCCCGAAGATAAAATTGCTGGCACCAGGCGGATGAACCAAACAAAAGGGTAAACAATATGTAGCAAACGGCTTTCAACTGAGGTATAGGTTGCAGTTACCAGTTAATGGTTGCCGTTACAAGATACAAGATTGACGTGACAGGCGCAACATGGATTCAGGAACTTGATTTGCAGAAAAACATTATTTGTCATTGCACTACAAAGTTATTGTGTCAACATTATACCAACTGGTAAATTTCTTTCAGGTTACGCCCCAGGCCATCATAATCTAATCCATAGCCTACTACAAACTTATCGGGAATATCAAAGCCGATATAATCCAGGGTAAGCGGGTATTCGGTAGCTGCTGATTTATGAAGTAAGGTTGCTATTTTTAGTGAACGGGGCTGCTGATGCATCAACCGGGGAAGAAAATTGTGCATTGTTTTGCCGGTATCAACAATGTCTTCAACTATGATCACGTCTTTACCAAAAAGATCATCGTCAAGACCAATAGATGTTACAATATTTCCTGAAGATTTCATGCCCTTATAAGAAGCCAATTTAATAAAACAGAGCTCTGCATCTATGGTCAATTGCTTGAACAAGTCTGAAGCAAACATGAAAGAGCCGTTTAATATCGCAATACAAAAGGGACGTTTACCTGCATAATCTTTATTGATAGCAGCAGCCATTTCTTTTACACGGTTCAGTATTGTCTCTTCTGAAAGATAGGTCTCAAATGTTTTATCATGTACTTTAACACCTGTCATTGTCAATGTTTATTGTTTGTAGTTTCGTAAATATCGAAAGGTTGCCAGTGATGACGAAATTCATTCTACCTGA
>CAMLEX010000373.1 GCA_946479055.1 uncultured Bacteroidota bacterium
ATAAATCTCAAATGTTTTATCATGAACTTTAATAGCCGCCATTATTAGTGTTTATAGTTTATTGTTTGTGTCGTATATATTGAAAGCTTATTATGTGATGGCGAATTTCATACTACCCAAATATCTGAATAAAAAAATATAGCAATTCTGTGATTGATCGAACTGCTGTAAAGAACCCTAAACCACAAACAATAAACTACAAACCAGTAACTATCTTAATTTGCCGCCACTTCGTTTTTTGCCAGTTTAGGCATGCCTGGTGCTTTTGCCCGCAAATATAATTGTTCCCCCGCTGCAGGTTGCATATAGCTTTCCAAATGATTATACTCCAGCAACGATTCAAGCCTGAGACCTTCTTCTTGTGCAATATCACGTATCGTTTCTCCCTGCTTTACTATATGAAATTCATTACTGCCTGCTTTTCTTTTCCGCTGAAGATATATCAACTGATCATTTGGCAGAATTTCGGCCCTTTCCAATTCATTGTACTCAAATATTCTTGCCAGGGGAATACTGTATTGCTGCGCAATAGACAGCAGTGATGTACCTGCGCTTGCATAAATAACTCTCGTATTATTGATCTTAAATTCTTCTTTTGGATATTCCCGGCGTTGTTCGTCCTTCTTTTCAACTTCCGGAATAGTAGTTGCGATACCAGGATCATCGCCGTTTGTTCTTTCCACACTGATAACACCGATAGCATTTTCTTTGGGAGGCATTTTTCCTAAAGCGATCAATGTATAGTCTTGTAAATTATAAGTCTCAATTAATTTAATAATGATTTGCGGATATTTAGGATTTGTAGCATAGCCGGCTTTTTTTAAACCATAGGCCCAGGCTGAGTAATCAAGCGGATCAAGATTGAATAAAGATGCATAACGGCTGCTTCCTTTTAAAAAATCAGAATGATCTCTGTAGGACTGTGCAGGATCATCATATTTACGAAAACATTCATGAGGTGCATCATCAGTATGTTTTACTGATTCACCGGTCCAGTTTGATTTACATTTTATTCCAAAATGATTATTCGATCTTCTTACCAGGTCGCTGGTACCGGCTGTTGTTTCATGTATGCCCTGTGCCAGCTTAATAGAAGCAGGAACACCGGTCCGGTGCATTTCAGCTATCGCAATTTCGCGGTAAGCTGTAATATAATTCAGGATAACATCAGCCTGCTGCGCCTTAGTGATGAAGGTGGCTGAAAGTAAAGCTAAAAGAAAAACGAATCGGCTATTTTGCATGGGATGAGGAAGGTTTATGAACTAAAATTTTAATTACTGTAAAATTTGATGTTATAGTTTTCGTATCAGGTACAACCCATCACGAAGCGTAATTATCATTTTATCAATATCAATTCTTTCGTGGATAAACGCATTGAATTGCTGTATCGCTTTTGCACTTTTCCCTTTTACTTCGTCTGCCAATACCTCTCCATGAAAGAAGATATTATCCGCTAAGATAAAACCGTTTTGCCGCACCTGTGGCAAAACATTCTTAAAATATTCTATATATGATACTTTATCTGCATCAATAAATACCAGGTCCCAGACCTCATTAAGAAATGGAACAATATCTAACGCATTTCCGGTGTGTAAAATTATCTGTTCGGAAAAAGAAGAACGGCTAAAAAAGCCTTTAGCGGTTGCGGCATCTTTTTCCCTTAATTCAACAGTATGTAATCTACCATCGCCTGAAAGACCTTTTGCCAGACAAAGGGCACTGTAGCCGGTAAAAGTGCCGATTTCCAAAATACGCTTCGGTTGTATCATCCGGCTAATCATTTCGAGCAGTTTCCCCTGCAGATGACCGCTGAGCATATGGTGCTCAGGATGATTTTGCTCAGTAAATGCAGCAATTTCTTTTAACAGATCATCTTCGGGGGAAGAAAATGTTTCCGCATATACCTGGATCCGGGGATGAATAATATCCACTGTAAAATTTTGGCAAAGATAATTTCTTATTTAAGTACAGGTAAAGCTGATACTGCCTCTTTTTTTGAAATCATAAAAAGTCCAAAATACGTAAGAAGACCATTGATGATGAGTAATTCAATCCCTATCTGGTATCCTCCCAGAATAGTAGCTGAATATTTGCTTAAAAAATAAGACAACAACGGCGCTACCAGACAAATAACTGTAACAATAATCCCATCGTTAAAAACTCGTTTGGTCAGAATCCCAAAAGCAAATAAACCTAATAACGGGCCATAGGTATACCCTGCCAAATCAAGGATTACATAAATAATTGATTTGTTATTTATCATTTTAAAAATAAGGATACAAATCAAAAATACAATCGTGAAAGTGAGATGTACGGTCATACGTACTCTCCTCTTTTTCTTTTCATTCCAATCCGCTCTCCTTTTTAAACCCAGCAGATCAATGCAGAAAGAGGAAGTAAGAGCGGTCAATGCTCCATCGGCACTGGGGAAAAGAGCCGATATTAATCCAATGATAAAAATAATACTGATAGCCTGCGGCAGGTGTTGTAAAGCAACGCTGGGAAAAAGATCATCGCCAATTATATTATTCCCACCCGCTATTAATTGATTGCCCTCATACCCTGCACCATTCCGGAGCATAAATAAATATAATAACCCACCTAACAGTAGAAATAAGAAATTGACAAATACTATCACTGTACTGAAAGTGATCATATTTTTCTGTGAGTCTTTCAGATTCTTTACACTGATATTTTTTTGCATCATCTCCTGATCAAGCCCCGTCATTGCAATAGTAATAAATGCACCCCCGATAATTTGTTTTACAAAAAACCCTTTGCTCCCAGGATCGGTATTAAAAACATCTGTATATCCTTTGGCATTCAAAACTTCCAAGGCACTAACCATATTCAAATCCAGGTTAAATAATATATAAACCACGCAAACAATCAATCCTATGAGCATGAAAGATGTTTGAAGTGTATCTGTATAAACAATGGTCCTTACGCCCCCTTCAAAGGTGTATAAAAGGATCATTAATAAAAAAATAATCGTGGTTACTGTAAAAGGAACTCCCATCCTGTCGAGAATAAAAATCTGCAATACATTAATCACAAGATATAGCCGTGCGGTGGCACCAATGGTTCTTGAAAGTATAAAAAACAGCGATCCTGTCTTGTAAGAAAAAAAACCAAACCTGTGCTGCAGGTAATTATATATGGAAGTCAGGTTGAGCCGGTAATATAAAGGCAATAACACATAGGCGATAACAAAATACCCGATAAAATAACCGATCACTACCTGGAAATAACCAAATCCCTTAAAAGAATCACCAGCAAAATCTCCAACCGTACCGGGCACACTTACAAACGTAACACCCGAAAGCGAAGTGCCGATCATACCAAATGCAACCAGCATCCAATTGCTGTTACGGTTACCTATAAAAAAAGATTCGTTGTTGGAATTTCGGGATGTGTACCAGGCTACTATCAGTAAAAGAACAAAATATCCTATGACAAATGAAAACAATAAGCCTGCTGACATGATGATTTTTTTATGAAGTATTGGGTTTAAATAACTACTATTTTTTGAAGATAGCTAAATTTATATTCCCTTTGTGCAAATTAACAGGTTTATGCCGATACATTCTCTTGCGGTTTTTTGCGGCTCAAAAAATGGAAACAATCCTCTCTATAAACAACACACTATTCAACTCGGAAAATTATTAGCTAATCATACTATCACATTGATATATGGTGGCGGCAATGTAGGCATAATGGGGACAATAGCTGATGAAGTGATGAACAACGGAGGAAAGGTGATCGGAGTTATTCCCCAGGTATTGGTGGAATGGGAAAGACAACACACTTCCATTTCTGAACTATTGGTAGTTGATAATATGCATACCAGGAAAAAGAAGATGTATGATCTTTGCGATGCCGCTATTATACTTCCCGGTGGCTTTGGCACATTGGATGAACTTTTTGAAATGATAACCTGGAACCAGCTTTCTATTCATGATAAAATGATCTTCATTTTAAACTCCGGAGGTTTTTATAATCACCTCATTGCTCATATCAGGCAAATGCAACAAGAAGGTTTTTTATATGAAGAAGCACAGAAACGGGTAATCATTATTGATACACCCGCTGAACTGGTTGATCATTTATAACTATTCTCTATCCCGATTTCTTCCTTGAAACAATGGAACCTGAACACCAGCTCTGACAATAGGAATAGCTCTGTTATAAGCGTCTGTATAGGGAGAGTAAGTGCCCTTTGCTATATCAAATAAAACTGCGACATAAAAAAATGGTTGGCCGCTATCAGCATAACGATTAGTTGTATAGCCTCCGCCAATCAAAAAACTATTTGCTTCATGCTTCTCTGTTGTTGCTCCTGGGCCACCATTTGCCGGAATATATTTTTGATTTATAAATTTGTGTTCAACCTGAGCGTGGCCAAATAAAAACCGAACCGGATATAACCTGACAAATGAACCTCCGCCATAAACAGATTGACGAAGCTTATCGTCAGAACCGTAATAAGAAACATCACGATAGGACGTATAATTATAATTGGCTACTACACCAAGATCAACCCATTTAGCAAGGCTATATCCAAATACAGGACTACCGCCTACCAAAAACGTATTATTATAAAATGCGAGGGAAATGCTTCCGCCCGTAAATAAATTCTCTTTCTTAAATCCGCCTTCCTTTTCTTCCCTTTCTTCTTTATCCTGTGCCCATAAAGATGCCGTAGTGAAACAAAGACAGAAAAGAATAATTCCAATTTTTTTCATCTGTATATTTTTTATTTTTCAGTTTGCCACATGGAATTCGCCATAAAATTTTCATCGGCGGTTGGAATGATAGCTCGAAAATTTTATGGCTCATTTCATCTGTTTATTTTTTATTTTATTTGGGCCTGAACTTGTCCCGGACTTGATCCGGGATAGAACTTACCATGACAATCCGCCGCGGCGGAGCCAGGTATGTTTTAATGAAAATTTTGTCATGGCCGTTTCATTTGTATTTATTTGAGTAAACAAATTTTATTCGAGCTCCTTTTGTTGTTGCCCATCCAACTCCAGTTCAGCGATGACTCTTCTGGGAATTGGCGCTACAGCCAGCATAAAGCCCAAAAAAATGGCAGCATATACCTGGAAAACAAAATTGCCGGTAAAAATAAAAAGTATAATGCTTAATAATACCGGCATCTCACATATAACCAGGAATCTGATCAACGCTGACCGATGCTGATTTAGTTTTTCATTTAAAGGATTTAGAGTTTTTTTAGCATCTGCTATTCTTCTACTGAACATACGTTTTGCTGCGAACAAACATATGAACGAAAGAGCGGCCATCGCCCATATAAAAGCAGTATGATATTTCTTCAATTCGGGAGCCATCGGGCCTTTGACCTGGTTAATAATAACAGCTGCTATCATTAACAGGGAAATACCTATGACAATAAATGAAAAAAGAATTAATGTACCCTGCAGGTTTTTCTTAGGTAGCGTCACCGATGAAACAGGCTGACTCATGCATCAAAAATTTTCCCTGCATTCAA
>CAMLEX010000374.1 GCA_946479055.1 uncultured Bacteroidota bacterium
GTTATCAGGTTGGGACATATTGGCCCATACCTGCTTTACCAATTTTTTATCGAGGGCGATTTTCTCTAGTTGATTAATTGTTTTGTTGCGGGCAATGGTATATATATAACTGCCGGGATTTTCTACATGCGCAAGACTATCTCGCTTTTCCCACAGCTTAATGAATATTTCCTGCACTATTTCTTCTGCATCGGCCCTGGAGTTGATAAGGTTGACAACGAAGGTGAATAGACGGACCTTGTAAAGATCGAATAACCGGCGAAAGGCAAGTTGATCTCCTTCGGCTATTTGCTGCAGCAGTTGCTTTTCATCATATGGTGTGGAAGTTGCCAATACAAATGACTACTAAAATCAAACTAAAAGTAAGAAAAGGATGATAATATATTGATGCTTTTATTATTGACGGTATTAATGATGGAAATGCTGCTTGCTATTTTGTATTCAGTTATAAGCACAATAAAAGGCCTGTTTTCACAAGCCTTTTACAAAGTAACAATCAAATGAAAAAAATTGCGGAGAGAAGATAAGTACTTATAATAGTTTGGATTTAAAAATTGTGCGAATGATAGGGATGGCTATCCTAATATTTCGATAGGAAGGACAAGCATTATCTATTTAGCGCTTCCACAATTTCTTCGCGGGGCGTTTGTCCCGCATTATCCTTATACATGTCCAGCGCAAGACGGTAAAATGTTATTGCTTCCTCAATTTTACCTTCCGCTTCATTTACTTTACCAAACCAATAGCTCGCTTCGTAGCTAACCGGAAGTCCGTTAAACTTCAGCACCATGTTGGTCTGGGTAAAAGCTTCTTTAGCTTCTTTAAATCGACCGTGGCTGAATTGAATCCTGCCTAATAAAAGATAGTAATTGGCAATAGCCTTTAGAGCTTTGCCATTTGCTTCTACTTCTTTTACGATACTATGATAGGTCTCTATCAGGGTATTTCTGTCAGTCTGAAATGCAGCATCTTTAAGAGAAGCTATGTGGGAAGCTAACGGGATATCGATTGTTTGTTCCACTTTCTTTGCCGGGGCTTTAATAAAAAGGATTTCAGTATTATCATGATACCTGTTCAATATAATTTCTTCTATTACTGAATTGTTATTCAGCCGCAGCATTAATCCATAATGAGAGTATGAATTGTCCGGTTTTATCGTTGGAACACCTCTTAATTGAATGTGAAAGTTATCTTGTTCAGCCAGCACCATTTTCCTGGTAAGCATCAGTTTTTTGCTGTAGAAAGAATGACTGCTATTCAATTTGTGAATGGTAACGCCATATTCTGCCTGCTCAATATTTTTCCTGATGCGAATTTCTCTCCAATAGCCGTAGCAGTGGCCGGAAACATCTTTTCCGTTTTGATAAATGACATAATCGTTTGAAACAAATTTCAAGTTCCTTAAATGGTGGTGCATACTATGATTGACTTTGGCTTACAAAAAAGGACCCGTGATCTCCCAGGTCCCATGTGAATCTTTAAACTAAAATTATTTTTTATTTAGGCCATCAATAATACACCAATTTGCTTTATGGAGATACGAATGAGGCTAGTAAACATGCAAATAAAACTATTCTTCTCTCCTCTTTACTACCAGGTAGCGGTCATTTTCCAGGGGCATGTATCCATAATCGTAACAGAAGTAATAGATATGCGTCTTTTTGGTAGTATAGGTATGGGTGATGTATCGGAAATTGAAACCGAGGCGGGTGAGCTTGTCTTTATGCAGGGTAGTTTTTTCTTCCAGGACTGCGGAATCGAGTATTTGCTTCAGTAACCGCCTGTTTTTTAGAAGCGTGTTATTAATGTTGCGGATGTAGTTGATATTATTCTTGAACTTAAGTTCATTGTTATAGTTATTGCGGCAGGCGTCATCGCAAAATTTCTTGTCGGCCCGGCCATTTACGTTTTTGCCGCAGCTAAGGCATCCCTTTTTGTCTGTTTTTGTTGTCATAATTGAAAAATGAAAATACGGCAACTTAAAATTCAATTATACCCGTAGGATTACCTGATTTCAGGTGGTGATTACCTGATTTTTTATGTTCTATCATCATTAGCCTTGCTTACTTCAAGGCTTCAGGCTTTTTCATAGATCTGTTTTATAAGTACAAACGTGTACAAACGGTTATATCCGTAAATAAATGTTTAAAAACCGGTTACGGGTTTTTGATGCATCCATATTTGTGGAATCAAAAACAATAAAAATGGAAGCAGTAAAAAACAAAGTGCAGCTTACCGGCGCCTTAAGCCGTGATCCGCAGATAGGACAATTTAGTAACGGCAGAAAATGGGCAAGCGTAAGCCTGATGATTTCGGAATTTTACCAGGATGCAAAAGGAGTACAACATAATAATACACAATGGCACCCCCTAAAAGCTTTTGGGAAAATGGCAGATCTATTCGAAAAGAGTTGTCGCAAGGGAACAAAGATCATTGTAGAAGGGAAACTGACCAGCCGGACATACACAGATAGTAAAGGCATAAAGAAATATGTTACGGAGGTAGAGGTAACTGAAATGGAGATACAGGAGAAGCACGAACCAATGAGTCATCTAACATAGGGGCACAAAGAACACAAAGTTTACACAAAGGACACAATTTAAAAGTATTAAAATGGATCAGGAAAAAATCATAAGCATTATTATAGAGGAAGCTATGTACATACACAAAACTGTTGGCCCAGGATTGCTGGAAAGTGTATATAAAACCTGTCTTGTTCACAGAATAATAAAGAGAGGATTAAGTGTAGAAACAGAAAGGCCAGTGCCTGTGATCTTTGAAGAGATTAAACTGGAATGTGGGTATCGGGCAGATATAGTTGTAGAAAAGATTGTGGTGGTAGAGACAAAAAGCATAGAGGCTATTGGTCCAATACAGGTTGCACAAACGCTAACTTATTTAAGGTGCCTTAATCTTAGGTACGGCTTATTATTAAACTTTAAAACACCACTAATGAAAGACGGGATAAAGAGAATATTAAATGGCTATTAGCAGAAGCATTGGTCGCAAAGACAAATATTATACAAGGGATAGCGTAGTGTCCTTCGTGGTTCTTCGTGTGCTTCGTGCTCCACATTAAACTAAAAAAAATTATGCTCGTAAAAGTAAACAGCGCTGCGGTGTATGGCGTAGATGCTATTACCATCAAAATAGAAGTAAGCAGCACAGGCCGAGGTCTGCATAATATAATGGTAGGCCTTGCTGATAGTTCTGTGAAGGAAAGTTTTGCCAGGGTGGACTCTGCAATCATAAATGCAGGATATAAAATGCCGAGAACACAAATAGTAGTTAACCTCTCTCCTGCTGATATAAAAAAGACAGGTACAGGATTGGAACTTGGAATCGCGTTGGGTATACTAGCAGCTACTGAACAGATAATTGATCCTGCAGTACTGGATGATTATTTTATAGTGGGCGAGCTTGGACTTGATGGAATAATACAACCAATAAAAGGTGCATTGCCTATGGCGATACAGGCAAGAAAAGAAAAAGTAAATGGATTGATTGTGCCCGAAGCAAATGCACAGGAAGCCGGGATGGTAAATATGCTACCAGTATATCCTGTCAATCATTTGAATGAAGTAGTTGATTTTTTAAATAAAAAGAAAACGCTTGAACCTGTAAGTGTGAACGTAAGAGAAAGCTTCTTTTCATCTCAGTATGATTTCGATATTGACTTTGCTGATGTAAAAGGACAGGAGAATATAAAACGTGCATTGGAAATAGCTGCAGCAGGTGGACACAATGCCATATTAATAGGACCACCGGGTTCAGGGAAAACGATGCTGGCGAAGAGATTGCCAACGATCTTACCACCATTAACACTGAACGAAGCATTAGAAACAACAAAGATCTATAGCGTTGCTGGCAAACTGCCTGACTTTAATAACAGCCTATTAAATAAACGTCCTTTTCGTTCACCGCACCATACTATCAGCAATATAGCACTGGTAGGCGGTGGCGGTATTCCACAGCCAGGTGAAATCTCATTGGCGCATAATGGTGTTTTGTTTCTGGATGAGCTACCAGAATTCAGCCGTCATGTACTGGAAGTAATGCGGCAACCAATGGAAGACCGGAAAGTATTAATAGCAAGAGCTATGCGATCAATAGAGTTTCCTTCCAATTTTATGTTATTGGCTTCTATGAATCCATGTCCCTGCGGATATTATAATCACCCGGAGAGAGATTGCAGTTGTCCTGATGGTGCTGTTCAAAAGTATATGTCGAAAATATCAGGACCATTGATGGACCGGATAGATCTGCATGTAGATGTAAGGCCTGTACCCCTGCTGCTGATGAATGACCAGGAACCGGGAGAACCTTCCAAAAGAATAAGAGAACGGGTGATAAAGGCAAGAGAAATACAAGCCATTCGATTTGAGAATAATGCCGGCTGCTATAACAATGCGCAGATGAGTAGCCAGCAACTAAAACAATTTTGTGGCATTGATAGGAATTGTGAAACCCTTCTCTTTAACAGCATGCAGCGAATGCAATTATCAGCCCGTGCTTATGACCGCATATTGAAAGTGGCCCGAACGATTGCCGACCTGGCCGGAAGTGATACTATTCTGCTCGATCATCTTACCGAGGCTATTCAATACAGAACATTGGATAAAGAACAATGGACACAGAACCCAGGGTATTACGAAAAGAAAAAGTTGAGAAGAGCTTAACCTACAATTAAAATTTATGAACTCTGATTTGTTTATTGACAAACGCAACCTTGCTATCTGGAATGAAGTGCAGGAAGAATATAAAACTTCAGTACAACTATATAACGGCCGGGAATACCGCCATCAGCTATTTGAACAAAAGGCTGTGATTTTTATACCAGAGAACAACCCATCTACAGAACTGTTTACTCACGAGCTATTGCATATCTACATGCGACGAAAAAGAATATTTATTACTGAGTATTTGTTGCAAAGATTGAAAGATGAGCCGCTATTATACTGGTCGTTGACAGATAATTTATTTGAGCAGGTTGGTCATTACCTGGAACATATACATATGCTACCAATTTACCTGGACTGCGGCTTTGACCGCTGTAAGTTTATTGAAGACTATGAAAGGCCAGTATTCAGTCAATTCAATCTTCAGCTATTATACAGTGGCATGAAAAAGAATCCACCTTCTATCGCCATTCTTGATATGTATATAAATAAGTTTTTCGCTATGAAGGCGTCGTGTAATAACAGTATCATCTATATCAGCTACCTGGAAGATTTAAAACAAATGGATCCCATCCTGTTTTCCATTCTTCAATCATTCTGGCAAAGCTGGTCATTGTATAATATCAATGCTTATCATCCCGTTGATAATTCATATAAGGATTTTACAAAAGCGTTTATGCATGAATTGGGAGTATGGTCGGTGAGGAGTATATATGCAAGGAAGAAGATAGCCTGAATATCAAATATTCAACAGCTAGCTCCTTTGAATGTTCTTCCTTTCTCTTATTCAGGCAAAAATCACTGACTTTTTATCATCTAA
>CAMLEX010000375.1 GCA_946479055.1 uncultured Bacteroidota bacterium
CACAAGGCAGAATTCATTCTTATTAAAGTTATAAATTCTTAACCCCTTAATACTTCTCTTGCAATTACTATTTTCTGTATTTCAGAAGTTCCCTCGCCAATAGTGCAAAGTTTTGCATCACGATAAAATTTCTCGACAGGAAAATCTTTGGTATAACCATAACCGCCAAAAACCTGCACCGCATCATTCGCCACTTTCACGGCAACTTCGCTGGCATAATATTTTGCCATGGCCGCTTCTTTAGTCATAGGCTTTTTACGATTTTTTAAATCACAGGCTTGTAATGTCAACAATTCAGCCGCCTGAATTTCAGTAGCCATGTCCGCCAGTTTAAAAGATATACCCTGGAAACTGGATATGGGTTTATCAAACTGGTAACGCTCCTGCGAATATTGCAAAGCCGCTTCATATGCACCTTTCGCAATTCCCAACGAAAGTGAAGCGATAGAAATTCTTCCTCCATCCAATACTACCATAGCCTGCCTGAATCCATCTCCAATTTCACCCAAACGATTAGTATCCGGTATACGGCAATTATCAAAAACCATCTCCGCTGTTTCACTGGCTCGCATGCCCAATTTGTTTTCTTTCTTTCCCGCTCCAAAACCAGCTGTTCCTTTTTCTACTACAAAAGCAGTAGAGTTATTTTTTGTTCGTGGTTCCCCGGTTCTGCAAATAACAACGGCAACATCTCCACTTTTACCATGGGTAATCCAGTTCTTTGTTCCGTTGATGATCCAATCATTTCCATCTTTTATGGCCGTACATTTCATATTACCCGCATCGCTGCCGGTATTTGCTTCTGTCAATCCCCATGCTCCCAGCCATTCTGCCGTTGCCAGTTTTGGAAGGTATTTTTTCTTTTGCTCTTCATTAGCAAATGCCATGATGTGGCCTGTGCAAAGTGAGTTATGTGCCGCCAGGCTAAGACCTATCGAACCACATACTTTCGCTATTTCTTCAATTACTGTTTTATATTCAAAATAAGTAAGCCCGGCGCCGCCATATTCTTCGGGTACCAGCACCCCCATTAATCCCAGTTTTCCCATCTCCTTAAAAATCTGTACGGGAAATTCCTGGCTTTCGTCCCATTCCATCACATTAGGCTTGATATGCTGTTGGGCAAAATCACGGGCAGTTTGTGCTACCTGTTGCGTTAATTCTGAAACGTGGAAATTCATTTTGTATAATTAACTTTTATTTTTTAAAGGATGTGCCACCACAATCTACTGTGATGGCACATTCATGTTACTGTTATATCTGCAACAGCAGACAATCGTTAAAGCCAATGCAAGATAAATAAATTTTCATACACCTAACAAGTGTTAGTTAAATTTGTATCGCGATTTCTTTTACTCTTTAGTAAATTGATTAAAAATCCCACTGCCGTGGGGAACAGTTTTATTCGAAATAATCAGGCTCATTCCTCATTATTCCCTTTAGGCCGATCAGCTAAATTCTATAATCAATCCGTCATAAGCAAGGTGAATTCCCTGCGGTAATTCACTCTCTACTTCTTCATGCCTGCCCAATTGGTGAGAAATATGGGTCAAATAAGTGGTAGGGATTCCGAGTTCCTGTGAAAGCTCGACAGCTTCCAGCAAATTAAAGTGCGAGATATGTTTTTCCTTGCGCAGTGCATTCAACACCAATGCTTCACTTCCCTTTATCTTCATTGTTTCTTCGTCATCAATCCGGTTGGCATCTGTGATATAGGTAAACTTGCCAAACCGAAATCCCATTACCGGCATTCTCAAATGCCAGACCAGAACAGGTGTCACGGGAATATCGCCTACCAAAAAATCCGAACCGGTGATGGGCCTCATATCAAATTCAGGTGTGCCTGGATACCTGGTATCGGAAAATGCATAATAAAATTCACGGCGTACGGCCGCCTCGGTTGGCGCATCAGCATATATTGCCATTGGTTTCTTGCTGAAATAAGAAAAAGATTTCAAATCATCCATTCCGGCAATATGATCTTTATGAGAATGGGTAAGAAGAACTGCATCCAGATGCTTCACTTTATGTTTCAGCATCTGGCAGCGAAAATCAGGACCGGCATCTACAACCAATACAGTATTGGGCGATTGAACCAAAATACTGGAGCGGTAGCGCTTATCCTTTTTATCGGCAGATGAACATACTTCACAACTACAGCCGATCATAGGCACACCACTGCTGGTGCCGGTACCAAGAAAAGTTATTTTGAGAGGAGGATAAGACACAGTCAAAAATAAGGAATGAGAAATAAAGAATGAGGCATCAGAAAGTAAATTGAGTACTCACTGCT
This sequence comes from uncultured Bacteroidota bacterium, assembly GCA_946479055.1. Next base: position 2,294 of record CAMLEX010000375.1, read on the forward strand.
TTCATATTTCATTGTTCCTCCTTTCCGTTCTCTTCTATTTCGAGCTTGGAAATGATATCGAGATAAAGTTTTTTAGAATCGTTTGTCAGCAATTCTGTGTTTATATCCAGTTGAGGGATCAGATCTATCAATGTATTGATGCGGCCTTCTATCTGAAGGAACTTGTTTAATACAACCACTTTCCTTTCTTCTAAAATGCAATACCCGCTTTGAAAAGAGCCCCTTTCATAACGGAGAACATAACCGGATTGTTCCGGAATGGCTTCTAACTTATCAAGAGATGTTTGTGTATATTTCATAACCAAGTCTCACCCAAACCCCTAAAGGGCTTTAGAGTGTCATAATTTGATAATTTGTTATTGATGCGAAACTACATCATGAGGAGTTTCCAGCTTTAATACTTTTCCACAAAAGTGAAAACTTTTCGGACTAAGTTCCCCTTTAGGGGACAGGTGGTTTACTTGCTCTGCATTTTTATCACCGGTACTATCATTTCTTCCAAACTAACTCCCCCATGCTGAAAAGTATTCCGGTAATAATTGACATAATAATTGTAATTATTCGGATAACATAAAAAACTGTCTTCTTTGGCAAAAATAAATGAGGAATTAATGGTAGGCGATGGTAAACCGATCTCTTTCGGATCACGAAAAGCCAATACTTCTTTAGGTTCGTAATTCAGGTTTCTCCCATGTTTATAGCGAAGATTAGTCGTTGTTTGTTTATCTCCAACTACTTTATAAGGCGTTTTTACTCTTACACTTCCATGATCGGTAGCCAGCACGATCTTAATCTGCTTGTCAGCAATTTTTTTTAATGCCTGGTGCAAGGGAGAGTGTTCAAACCAGGAAGTAGTAATACTTCTGTAACTCATTTCATCTCCGGCCAATTCCTTCAATACTTCCATCTCTGTGCGGGCATGACTAAGCATGTCAACAAAATTGTAAACAATCACATTAATATCATTATTCATCAGGTTATGAATATTATTTACCAAATCCAAACCTGCATGATTATTTACTATTTTGGTATAAGAAACTTTCAGGTTGTCTTTTCCCAAACGTTTTAACTGAGCCCTGAAAAATTCTTCCTCATGTAAATTTTTACCACCTTCTTCTTCATCGTTTTTCCATTGTAAAGGAAATTGTTTTTCTATATCAACTGGCAACAATCCTGCAAAAATCGCATTGCGGCAATATTGTGTAGCAGTTGGAAGTATGCTATAAAAGCTATCTTCTTCCAATATGCGGAAGCTTTCCGCAAAAATGGGTTGTATCGCCTTCCATTGATCAAAACGAAGATTATCAATCAGGATAAAAAATAAAGGTGTTCCTTTTTCCAGATGAGGCAGTACTTTAAATTGAACCAATGAATGGCTCATTACCGGACCTTCAGCACTTTTGGGCCCTACCCATTTGGAATAGTTTTTTGAAATAAATTTAAAAAATTCGGTATTGGCTTCACTTTTCTGACTCTGCAATATTTCCTGCATTTCAGGGCTATCACTTTTTTGCATTTCCAGTTCCCAATACACCAGTTTCCTATAAATATCCATCCACTCGTTATAATCCGGGTTGCTGTTGAGCGCCATGAAAAGATCCCGGAACTGCTGCTGGTAAGCTGTTGTTGTTTTCTCTGCCACCAGTCTTTTATTGTCAATGATTTTTTTCAGGCTCAGCCAAACCTGGTTAGGGTTAACCGGCTTGATCAGGTAATCACTTATTTGTGAACCGATGGCTTCATCCATCAGGTTTTCGGTTTCATTTTTTGTAATCAGTACAACAGGCAGGGACTGATTTATCTCTTTGATCTTTGCCAAAGTCTCAAGCCCGGTTATCCCTGGCATACTTTCATCTATTAACACCACATCTACCAAATTATCTTTTACAAAATCAATTGCATCAAAACCGTTGGTAAAAGTTTGCACTTCGTAACCTTTATTTTCTAAAAAAAGCTTCTGTGATTGCAGACTTTCTATCTCGTCATCTATCCAGATTATTTTAGCTATAGCCATTTTATACGTTTATAATTTGTTTTATGATCCCGGAGATTCATTCCCGAACAACTCTTCATGCAAGAAAGAAGTAATTCCGGGCCAGCTGTTCAAAAATAGCTTTTTAACAGCTGCCTTTGTACATTTGCCGCCAACGCTTTCCCGGCCTTTAACAAAAACGCAACAATGTCTCCAGTCCGCAAGATCATTAATGACCCGGTTTATGGCTTTATTACTATTGACCATCCCTTGATCCTGCAAATTATTTCTCATCCTTTTTATCAACGATTGCGCAATATCAATCAAATGGCGTTTGCTCATTTGGTCTACCCGGGGGCTGTACATTCCAGGTTGCATCATTCACTTGGCGCTTATCACCTGATGTGCAATGCTCTAGGCGAGTTAAAAAATAAAGGCATTGAAATCAATGCCGAAGAAGAACTGGGAGCTAAAATCGCCATCCTGCTGCATGATGCCGGGCATGGCCCTTTCTCTCATGCACTGGAACAGGAATTGATCAATAAAGTTCATCATGAAACAATTTCTATCCTGATCATGCAAAAACTCAATGCTGAGTATAATGGACAATTGCAGACAGCCATAGAAATTTTTACTGACAAACATCCAAAACGTTTTCTTCATCAATTAGTATCCGGGCAATTGGATGTAGACAGGTTGGATTATTTAATAAGAGACAGTTTTTTTACAGGAGTGGCAGAAGATGTTGTTGGTTATGATCGCATTATAAAAATGCTTACAGTCAAAGACGGCGAACTAATGGTGGAAGAAAAAGCGATTTATTCTATTGAGAAGTTTTTAGTTTCCCGCAGGCTGATGTACTGGCAGGTATATCTTCACAAAACTGTATTGGCCGCAGAAATGATGCTGGTAAAAGTAATACGCAGAGCCAAAGAATTGATTGCTTCGGGACAAAAAGTTGATGCGGCCACCCGGGAACTGAATTTCTTTTTACAAAATCCTGATGCAAATACTTCCATTGAAGATCATTTGGATATTTTTTGCCGGCTCGATGATCATGATGTCATGGCTACTATTAAAAACTGGTGTCATCATCCTGACAAAATATTATCAACACTTTGTCGTTTTTTAGTGGAACGAAAATTGCTAAAAATCAAACTACAGGCAGAGCCCTTTGATGATGACCTGGTAAAAGAAAAAAGAAAAGAAGTTTGTGATAAG
>CAMLEX010000376.1 GCA_946479055.1 uncultured Bacteroidota bacterium
GTTTTCGAATAAATTCCTGAACCAGGTTCATTGAAACCAATATGCCCATTGTTCCCAATGCCGAGGATCTGCAAATCAATGCCGCCGGCATCAGCAATCATTTTTTCATACTCGTTGCAATGTGATTTAATATTCTCTTTTTTTATCTCACCATTGGGAATATGAATATTCTTCGGTTTAATATCTACATGATCAAAAAGATTGTTCCGCATAAAACGGTTATAACTTTGCAGCGCGTCGTTATCAATGGGATAGTACTCATCGAGATTGAAGGTGACAACATTTTTAAAACTCAGTTTTTCTTCTTTGTGTATCCTTACCAGCTCTGCATATAATGTTTTTGGAGTGGATCCGGTAGCCAACCCCAATACACAGGGCAGGTTCATCTTTTGCTTTTCGCGGATAAGATTTGCAATTTCACGAGCAACTGCTATTGACCCTTGTGTCAGGTCGGGATAGATTTTTACAGGAATTTTTTCAAAACTGTCTGAGAGATCAATCGGAGAGACTTTTTTTGCCATTTCTTTTTGTTTTCAGTTTATTCGAGGTTCGAAGATATTAAAATGAGTGAAGGGCGGAAGGCCATTGACAACATTTCTTTGCGAAATCGTTTGTCCTGAAGAGTATCAGCAAATGATGTTTTGTAACGGTGTTAATTCATTTATTTTATTCCGGAGATAATAATTTGCGAAGCGCTTTTACCGATTGATGAAAAAGATTGCGGGCTACCTGGTAGTTGATCCCCATTATTTCACTTACTTCTTCATAATTGAGTTGCTGGTAAAATTTGAGATACACGATTTCTTTTTGCCGGTTGGAGAGTTGTTGCATGGCGGCAATTACTCTTGCCGTTTTTTCTTCACTTTCTTGCTTGCTGATTAGCAGCGTTTCATGACTAAATTCAAATCCTGTTTCCTCATGAATGGTTGTAAGTGCAAGACCGGATTTTTTTTGGAGTGCCCGGAATAATTTATACTTAAGCGCCTTAAACAAATAGGCTTTTACAGACTGTACTTTTGTCTGGCTTTTATTTTGCCACAATTCTACAAACAATTCCTGGATGCAATCTTCCAGCAAGTCCTGTTCAGAAGAAAATTTACTTCCAAATTGAACAAGCGGCTGATAATACCTGCGGAATAGCTTTCCAAAAGATTCCGTGTCACCCTGTTTATAGGATTCCCATAATGCGATATCCGGGTTATTACTAATCAAAATATTCTCATCTCGTTTTGGCCTTAAAACCTCAAATCTAACTTATCTCGCAGGTTTCGTGCAACAAAATAAAAAAACCATGCAAAAAAATAGTTACAAAATTTCCCGTTCAGGTACTATTTTTAACAGTGAAATACGTATTATGGCGATGAATATCAAAAATATTGATGAATTATTGTGCGATGATGGCTTCCTGGCATGGTACTTTAAAACGGATCCAACTAAAATAGTTTTTTGGGATAACCTTATAAAAAATGACCCTGATCAAAAAAAATGGGTAGATGCTGCTGTTTCAGTAATAGAGGCAATAAAAATCAAAGAGGATGTACCTGCAATAGATCCTGGTAAAGCTGAAAGCAGGCTTTTTGAAAGGATTAACCAGGTTAATCCTCGTCCCACGGCATCGTTGGTGCCCTTAAACACCGGGCGAAAATTGTTGCGGTGGGTTGCTGCTGCAATTATTTTAGTAACAGTTGGCTTTGGGTTATATAAATTTTTTCAGCCGGGCAAACCTGTTATTGAAACAAGTTATGCAGAGATCAGGAAAGAGTCTTTGCCGGATGGCTCGCAGGTTACCTTGAATGCTAACAGCGAAGTAACCTATGGTAGAAGCTGGGGAAAAGGAAATGATAGGGAAGTATGGGTAAAAGGCGAGGCATTTTTCCAGGTGGAAAAGACCCCTCAGAAAAGCAAGTTTGTTGTTCATACCGGTCATTTTGATATTATCGTAACCGGTACTGAGTTTAATGTGGTGAACCGGAATGAAAAAACGAATGTATTACTCAAGGAAGGCAGCGTTATTATCCGTACTTCCAATGGAACTGAAACTGTGATGAAGCCAGGAGACTTTGTTGAGTTCGCTAACGATCGGGTGCAAATGAAACCGGCAAAAGATATTCAGGTTTTGGCATGGAAAGACCGTAAATTTATTTTTGAGAAGACACCGATGAAAGAAGTAGGAGAAAGTATCAGGGATTTATATGGGGTGAATGTAAGGTTTGAAGATGATGTTATTGCTTCTGACTCTATTTCCGGTATCTTGCCCAATGATAACCTGGAAGTTTTTCTGCAGTCACTTGAAACTGCGCAAAACTATGAGATCATAAAAACCGACCATGATATTTTGATCAGAACGAGACGCCGATGAACAATTGACTGCTATAAAAACTGCTTTATGAGGAAAAAAGAACTGGCATTTTTCTTCTTATTTTATTTGCCGGTAAGTATTTTAATTTCTTTCAACCAAGTTGAAGCACAGACTGTATTGGCGCTTAATAAAAAACAATTGCGGCAAGCAGAGGCTAAACCATCTACCGAAAACATCCCCAGCAACCTTCCCATAGAAAAGCAAAAGCTTTTTAATGCACTCCGGCAACTCAATCAGACTAAAGGTATTTATTTTCTTTTTTCCGACAAGTCATTTGGAGATATCCTGGTAGATCCGGTTATGGATAATAATCAGCCGGTCGAACAAATACTGCATGCCTTATTAAAAGACACAGATCTCAGGTTTAAAAAAATAAACACAAATACATTTCTCATACTGCCTCTTAAGGATAAATCAAAGAGCAATTCCCCTGCTGAAATTGCTGCTGATGATGAAGGGACGTCTAACCCAATGCAGGAAATCAGTGGTCTTCAAGCGGGAACAACAGCACGTTTAATCAGAGGTAAAGTAACGACTACAGATGATGTTCCATTAGCTAATGTTAGTGTACTTATAAAAGGAACCACCAAAGGAATAGTTACAAGTGGCAATGGCGAATTTGATATTAGCGGAAACCTGGGTGATGTATTGGTCATTTCTTTTGTAGGATATGAAAAAAAGGAAATAATAATTGAAAAAGATGTTCCTGGCTTTTTAACGACTAAACTTTCAGTAGCGGATAAACAAATGGATGAGGTCATCATAACCTCATTAGGGGTTAAGAAATCACAAAGATCAGTAGGTTATTCTGCCAATACTGTCACTGCTGAAGAACTAACAGCTTCGGGCAATACCAATTTTGCTTCGGCACTGTATGGAAAAGCCGCCGGGGTTAAAATCAGTACGGCGCCGGGAGGTGCTACCAGTGCGGTACAGGTGCAAGTAAGAGGTCTGAATTCGCTTAATTATAATAGCCAGCCCTTATATGTGGTGGATGGAATCGTGATCAGAAATACCAATGAAAAAGGGATAAAAGGTATTAATAATGACGGTTACTGGAATGATCCGCGTATCCGGGGAAATGGAATTCTTGACATAAATCCTGCAGATATAGAAACACTCACTATTTTAAAAGGAGCAAGTGCAACAGCTTTATATGGATCTGAAGCGGCAAGTGGAGTGGTAGTGATTACTACAAAAAAGGGTAATAATAAAAAGGGTTTGGGAGTAGAGATAAACTACACCAATAATATTGAGCAGGTTGCTTTTTTACCAAAATACCAGAATGTATATGGCCCCGGGGCTGACAGAACCACTAATTTATCAGAAGGGGCAACAGAGGAAGGATGGATAGAAGCAGATCTTAACAATGATGGTATCAATGAAAGTGTCAGGCCCAACTTCCGTTCCTATGCACAGTTTGGGCCCAAAATGGAGGGGCAGATTGTTCCCTGGTGGGATGGTGAAATGCGTTCTTATTCAGCTCAACCCGATAATTATAAAAACCTGTACCGCGCTGGTTTTAATTCTATTTTAAATGCGGCCGTCTCTCATCAGTCAGAGAAAGCTTCTTATCGCTTCTCGTATACTAGAAATGATTATAAAGGAATACAAGTTGGGAGTGGATCGCAACGCAATACTTTTAACATTAACAGCAGTTTTAAAATAAATAATCAGTTAAGCACTGATGTTGTTGTTAGCTATATCAATAACAAAGTACATAATCGTCCTTACCAGCTTACCCGTGTCATTGCTTCTTATTCCGGTTTTTTCAGCAGGGCGGAAGATGTGGCTCTTATGTTTAATAAATATAAAACATCGCAAGGGTATAAATGGGTACCCTGGAATCAGCAGCAACGTAATTCGGCTGAGGCGTTGAGATATGAAATGAAAAATGAAACCCTTGATCTGCTATGGAGCCAGTTGCGCAATAGCGAAGATGAAAACCAAAACAGGTTGTTAAGCAGCCTTACATTAAATTATGATATTAACAAAGACATGCACATCAGGGGAAGAATTGGTAATGATTATACTAATATGAATATAGAGGGGAAGAGTTACAATGAATACCCGATTGCATTTAACAGCGTTAGCAGTACAGGATCATATGCAGTATCGGATGGAAGGTATTCTATTTTTTATGGAGATATTTTGTTTACGTATGCTAAGAAGATTAACAAGGACTTCGATCTTTCTTTTAATGGGGGTTACCAGGCTAGAAATGAAAAATATTATGACCAGGTTTCCAATACAAACGGAGGGCTGCTAAAAGAAAATTGGTTTAGTCTCAATAATTCATTCGGTACCGTTATCGCAAAAGCCAACAGGAGTAATATTTTTAAATACGCCTTTCTTGGTTTTTTTAATGTGGGGTATAAAAATTATTTATTCCTGGAAGGGACAGCAAGACAAGAATATTCTTCCACACTGCCTCCCGGTAATAACAGTTATTTCTATCCTTCGGTAAATACAAGCTTTATTTTCAGCGATGTTTTTAAAATGCCTTCCTTTATTAATTTCGGAAAGCTGAGAGCTTCGTTTGGTATAGTTGGTAATGCTCCACCGGTCTATGCTTCAGGTATAGCTTATACACAAACAACCCTATCGACTGTTAATGGACCTGTGGCATCACTTAGTGCACAGATCAATGCTGGTAATAATGCAATAAGGCCTGAAAATAAATATGAAACCGAATTTGGGCTTGAAGCGAAATTGTTTAAATGCAGGCTTGGTATTGATCTTACCTATTACAACAGCAGGACAATTGACCAGATAATACAATTAACTGTTCCTGCAAGTACGGGTGCTGTTTCGAAACTGGTCAATGCAGGTGAGCTGCAAAGCAATGGCGTTGAACTGGGGTTGGATTGGATGGCTGTGAAAAAAAAGAATTTTAAATGGAATACCCGGATGAATATGGCTTTGGGCCGCACGATGGTTCGCCAACTGGGTGGTGCTGTTAAACAGATAGTATATTATGAAGGAGAACAAAATGCTATCAGGATCGTGGCAGAAGAAGGAAAAACCGTGGGTAATATTTATGTGCATCCGCGAATGACAGACAAGGCAGGAAATTATGTAGTAGGGGATAATGGCTTATATGTTATTGATAATA
>CAMLEX010000377.1 GCA_946479055.1 uncultured Bacteroidota bacterium
ATTTTTTTTAATTCGTATAAGTAAAAAAATGTTTTTCATCGAAAATGTATTTAACTGTTTCTCTGGTAACCACCCAAAGATTTCCAGTTTTATCCTCCAAAATTAACCAGACCCCCTGATTGATTAGTCCATCTTTAAAACAAGTGAAAGATTTTCCATCGTAACGGCAAAGGCCACCACCACCACCAAACCAAAGGTTTCCGTTTTTGTCTTCTATAATTCGCGCAGCACCACTGGCTAAGCCATCGCTTTTTGTAAAACTCATAAATGATTTTCCATCATAACGGTAGGCCCCGCTCCAATTGCTGAACCAAATATTCCCGTTTTTGTCTTGAAAAACGGGCCTGGCCCAATTGTCACCATTTGGTTTAAGATTGGTTATAGATTTACCATCGTAACGATACACACCTTCGTTACTTCGTCCTCCACCAAAACTTCGTCCACCAAACCAAATGTTACCCGCTTTATCTTCTAAAATATGTTCCACGTTATTGTTACTGCTCATATAACCACCTGCGCCTTCATTAACTATAAACGGAGTAAAGGATTTGCCATCGTTAATATTAACACCATCTATTGTTGCGAACCATAGTTTTCCGCTTTTGTCCTGCATTATACTGAATACATCATGCGTGTTGCTAAACTTGTTGGGAGGCAGGTTTTTTCGTAAAGGAATCTGGATTTTAGCAAATGTTTTACCATCGTAAAGACAAACTCCCGCTGGAGTGCCTATCCAAATTTTACCAGCTTTATCTTCCAAAATGGAAAAAATATTATTACTGTTTAGCCCATTGGTCACTGTAAATTGGCTAAACAATTTTCCGTCATATTTATAAACACCATTTTCTGTGGTTCCGAACCAAAGGTTACCGGCTTTGTCCTGCAGGCCACATTGAACATTGCCATATCTAGGGTCGCCAATGGTTTTTATAAATTTTTGGGTGTCCAACAGATATTATGTTTGATTCACTTACCTTTTCTTTTGGGAGGTCCTTTTTGACTTGTCCGTTGCAGGCAGTAAAAAAAGAATTAAGAGAAAAATCAGGTTGCTTATATTCGTCATATTGTCAAAATTATTTTGATTGTTTCTTGTAGACAGACACGGCGGCGTTGTAAATACGTTTCCTAATTACTGCGCCGTGTCCTGCATCACGCACTAACGTTGACACGTAGACACGGCGACAATCCGAGTTCTGCCATTAACTAACAACCTTCTTTCCACTTCAAATTTTTTGCACGCCCTTGTTCTTTGATCGCTTTCATCATGGATGCATCTAACATTTTATCTTTGCTGCTTTGGGAAGTATTATTAGAGATATATTCCTGCCGTTTTTTATTCAGGGATTGTATCTCGACCTGAATCTTTGTACGCTTTTCCGATTTCTGCTTGATGTATACCTTGCGTTGCTCTATGCTCATGGTGCGCATTTCTTTGGGAAGGTCTTCTGACTTGGTTTCCGTAATTATTTTTTCATTGTCTTTTGCGGCATCCACCAGATCCCAACTGGAGTTTTTATAGGCATGTGAACTCTTGCAAAAGCTGCGCTCCGCTATATTGGCCAATCCATAACTCGCTGCATTATTATCCTGCACAATTTGTTGTTCCTTCCTATACTCACCTGACTCTCCGTAGTAAACATAGGTAGCGTTAAGTTTGTCGTTCAACGCAGCAATCTGATCATCGTAGGGTGTTGGCACATAGACAGTCTTGCTGTTTTGTTCGATGTTCATAAAGGCACCGCCTGTTAATTCCGCGCCACGCTTCCAGCTCAAATTCATGTCGTCACTAAAATCACCGCAGTAAATGGTATTCACCACAACTCCCTTTTCCTTTGCCGCACGACAGGCTAGCTCGTACGATACACTTCCCTGCGTAAATGGCTCGTTGCCTGCAACGAAAATCATTTTCAAGTCAGCATTGGAGGCAGACCACGCCAATTGATTCAAGGAAGTTTTGATCGCTTGTCCGCAAAATTCATCACCACCATTGGTGCTTAGTGAAAACAGCTTCTCCGAAATAACATCAAGGTCTTCTGTTAAAGCACTCACCTGTCGGATATAGCCTTCATAAGAAGAAAGCCCGGCATTGCCATATTCATACAGCGCAATCTTAATATTGGGCTGCTTGCCATCTCCGCTTTTGGCGGCGGCCACTTCATTTACAATTTTCCACAACTGCGATTTTGCCTGATCGATTAGACCATCCATACTATTGCTCGTATCAAGCAAAAGCGCAATCATGATCGTTTGATCTTTTGCAGGAGCAGCAGCATTGAATTTGTCTGTTGTGAAGTTCAAGAACAGGAATGCCACCAGGAATACAAGGGGTCTTGAAAGGATGCGGTAATAATGAAGTAGTTTCATAATCGTATGTTTATTTTAGTAAAGCGTATGTGTTTGTTTCAGGTCCTCGCATGTCTCAGTTTTGGATTTTGTGATTAGACATGGACAAGCGACAACCTCATAAAAAGCTACTTTGGCTTTGTGTAACCAAACCTACGCACGAATGGAAGGAGCAGTAGTAAAACGCTTGTAAAAAGAATGTAAATACATGTAAATTTTTCCCTTTAGAGCCTTAAGAAGCCCGGTAATTAAACTTTTAGCTGCCATCGTGATGGCCTTTTTGCGTTATTTTCGTATTGGTTGCTTTCGTTTACGTATTGGTCTGAAGTTGAACTATTTTCGAATCGGGGTAACCTGGTAAGCGATGCACAACATGTCGCGGGCAAGTCGCACTGCGTCCCACATTCAGATATGGAAGAAAGATTAGCATTTTAATCATTCATTGTGGAAAGGATTTGAAATCAATTATTTCGTTTTTATTACTTTTAGGCGGCATTACCTAAACTGCTCAGATTGCCGAAGAACCTGCCATACAACGAAAATGACCTGCTGGTGCAGGTTTCTCAAGGTAATGAACATGCATTCCGGCAACTGTATGACAAGTATCGGAATAAAATCTTTTCACTTGGTATGCATTTGACCAGGTCTGAAATTCTTTCTGAAGAAATTGTACAGGATGTTTTCATGAAGGTATGGGAGAAAAGAGACCAATTGCAGGGGATCAATTATGTGAATGCCTGGCTCCGCACTGTGGCAAGAAACACCTGCAGTAATTATTTGCGTAACCTTGCAATGGAAAAACTTGTGATGAACCGTTATACCCTGCAAAATAATTCTGAAACCCCCTCACCGGAAAATGATGTGATTGCAAAGGAATACGAACAAATTATTGAAGCAGCAATACGCCGACTTCCCCCGCAGCAAAAAAAAGTGTACCTGCTCAGCAGGCAAGGCGGTAAAAAGCAGGAAGAAATTGCTAATGAACTCAATATTTCCATTTACACTGTTAAAGAATACATGAAGCTGGCTCAACGTTCTATCCGCCAGTATCTTGAGAGTAATTTGGATATAGCCATCCTGTTGGCTATTGCGATTTTCTTAAAATAATTTTTCCTTTCTATCCCCTCCATCACCGTCTTTGTGTGTCTAAAGTATATGCATGCTTAAATTGATACACCAAGATTAATCTATCCTGAAAATGAAAGAACAACGACTAGAAGAACTATTTAACCGGTACATCCACCGGACCGCAACGGAAGTTGAAGAAAGTGAATTGATGCTTTTGATGCTTGATCCTGAATTGGCGAATAAAAAAGAAGCACTAATAGAAGCTGCTTATGATAAGTTGCCTTCGGAATATGTAATGTCCGATGCGCAAGCTGATAACATTTTCACCAATATCATATCTCAACAAAAACCAGTACACAGGTTATTTTGGAAACGATGGGCCGTTGCAGCTTCAATTATTTTAATCGTGGGAGCAGGTAGTTATTTTTTGTTCTTTAATAAGACAGATAAGAAAGATGCGATAGTAAAGACTACAGAACCGGCTAAAGATGTTGAAGCCCCGAAAGGAACAAAGGCTATGATCACCCTGGCGAATGGGAAAAAAGTATTGTTAGATAGTCTAACAAGTGGAACACTCGCGATACAAGGAAATGTGAACTTAAAAAAGACAGTTGATGGGCAGATTATTTACAACGGATCTTCTACTGAAGTAGAGTTTAATACATTGTTTAATCCAAAAGGAAGTAACGTAGTGCCACTTACTTTGAGCGACGGTACCAAAGTCTGGCTGAACAGTGAGAGTTCGATACACTATCCAATTGCTTTTGTTGGAAATGAAAGAAAAGTAGAGATAACCGGTGAAGCGTATTTTGAAGTTGCAAAAAATGCAGGCATGCCGTTTAGGGTAAAGATCAATGAATCAGCGGCGGTGGAAGTGCTGGGAACACATTTTAACATTAATGCCTATCAAGATGAAGCAACTATCAACACCACACTGTTAGAAGGTTCAATAAGAGTAACCGCAGACAAAAAAGTACAGTTATTAAGTCCGGGACAGCAGGCGCAGGCAAATGCAAACGCTATCAGGTTAGTTAAGGATGCAGATGTTGCGCAGGCTGTAGCGTGGAAAGATGGCTTGTTCGCCTTTACGGATGCAGACTTGCCGACTGTGATGCGTCAATTGGCACGATGGTACAACGTCGAAGTAAAATATGAAGGGACAATTCCTGAAAAAGAATTTAATGGAAAAATTGGTAAGACCCTTACACTGAATCAGGTGTTGCGTGTTCTTATGAAGACAGGTATAAACTATAGAATTGAAAACGGGAATAAGATCACCTTTATTCCTTAAAAATAATAAAGATCATTACAGCAATGATGATCTAAACTATGTTGGATTAGCTAAAATGAAAAACCGGGAGTAAAATTTGAAGATCTTCCCCGGTTTTCGTTCAGGTTAAACCACGTACAGTCGGATAACTGCTCATTTATAACCAAAAACGATGCAAAAGTATGAAATTTAAAGTTCTTTGCAACCCAGCTCTTCATGCACATTGGCTTAGGAGAGGGTTCTCAACCAAAACAGTGCTAGTCATGAAACTAACGACTATTCTTCTGCTTGCCACAGCACTCCAGGTCACAGCAAAAGGTACGGCTCAAACAGTAACGTATTCCGGTAAGTCTGTTGCTTTACAGAAAGTGTTCTCTGCGATCGAACAGCAAACCAGGTATGTAATCTTTTATGACAAAAAGGATTTAAAAGACGTTAAACCCATTTCTGTAAATTTTAAAGGGACGCCATTGCAAAATGTTCTCGAAGAAATCCTTCGTGATCAATTTCTTGAATTTGAAATACAAGGCAACACCATTGTAATCTCCAAAAAAAATTATTCAAAGAAGGAAGGCGAAATGAAAATTGATATTCAACGGCTTCCTATTACTGGAATTGTGCGGGATTCTTCCGGTGCGCCATTGAGCGGTGCGGCGGTTCAGCTAAAGGGCACAAAAAAAGGTACCACCACAAATGCTGCCGGGGAATTTTCGATTGATACCAAACCCGGCGATATACTTGTCATTTCTTTTGTAGGATTTCAAACCGAAGAAATTAAAATTGGCTCTCAA
>CAMLEX010000378.1 GCA_946479055.1 uncultured Bacteroidota bacterium
TTTGCCGCTTAACGAAGTGAGCATCTGGGATCTCCAGGCTCCTACATTTTCATCCGGCGTGATAATACCATCAGCCAATGCCTGAACGTGATAGGCATCTGAGACAGGTACGCCGGGGCCAATATCAATTCCGTTAAAACTGGCCCCGTCCCCCATGGAGGCTAGTAAAGTGCCATCGGCAGCAAAAGCCAGGCTGCCCATACCATGTGAACGGTATAATATCGGCAGGCCGGTTTCTTTTGTGGCACCTAATAAAATGGTCCTGCTTCCGGGAGCAGGATCAAATGACACAATGCCGCCACTTGTCAAAGTGTGGTACCGGGTGATTCTGCCAATGGTAGCCACATTTTCCAGGGTGGTAGCAGGGTTATAACTAGGAGTGCCATAATACAACAGATGATGCCGATCCACTACATAGGCAGCGTAGATAAATCCATTGCTTTCAAATTGAGGGTCCAGTGCAAAGCCCAACAGGCCGTAGTCAGCATAGTTCCCCACCTCTTCCGATATATCCAGCACCGGGTTGTTTTGTCGGATATAATCTCCATCCCCATCCCTGTTACATACATATACCCGTCCAGCCTTTTCCCATACAAAAAGCTGGTTCCCGAATTTTGAAAACACAGCTCCCACCGGCTGCTCCCAGGTCGCACCAGGCGTGGCATTGGTAGAATTAAAACCAGTTGGAAGGGTTTGCGTATAGGCTGTTGCACATAAAAGGAACAAGCTGATAAAGAGTATAAATGTTTTCATTTGAGTATATTTTGCCAGATTCTTAGTTATTATAAAACAGACTAATAACCACTAATATCGAGCAGAGCTTTACCGGTACTTTTGCAGAGGATTGGAAGGAACGGACTATTTATGCGCTGAAGATGGCATAATAGGTGAGTTTCAGTTGTTCAAAAGAAAAGGAATTCTGAATGGAAGCACTAAGATAAAAGAATGAGTCGAAAACTAATATGCCCTCATCGTATTTATTTTATTGGAATCTGGGATGCCCATTTTGTGTAAACGTATATCTTTTAGCTGGGATTCTTTTATTTTAACATAATTAATTGATACCCTGTTCTTTATATTTTTTTGAAATATTTTTTCCGAAAAGTTTTCAGTCTTCTATTATTTATTATATGAATTATAATAGAACCCAGACCAACTAGGGATAGCTGAGATTTGCTACCCTTGAAAAATGCCATCTGACATTCCTTTTTAATGTACACTGAATAACTGATCTCTATTCTTTTTTTATTTTATCTGTTCTAAGAATAAAAGTTTGTCTCCAAAAATGATGACATGAGTCTCTATTAATATTTATTTGAAAAGGCTTGTAAATGCTAAAACTAGTTATTAGGTTTGTTCTGTGTTTCGGTTACCATATTTAGATTCGATTAAACTGCATCTGGTAATTTTTTCGAACACTTTACTTACTGATCCGTCCGTACCAATCCTTTAAAACCATATTTGTTTATCCAATTTTCTGTGGCATTTGAAAAAACATTCAAAACACTGGAAATGAGAACTATTTTTTTATTCAGCCTGATGACGCTGTCATTGAGTCATCAAAACACTGCATGTGCACAAACAGATTTTACCACTAAAGTTGCTACGCAGCAACAATATCATCCGACCACAACAGATGCCATTCTAAATTTTACCGGCACAATAAATAACGGTCGTGTTTTATTAAACTGGACTCTTGATAAAAATCAGGCGGTAGATAAAATTGAAGTAGAAAGAAGTACGGACGAAAAAAAATTTGTTATGGCGGGATTAGTTTTTGGAACGGATCAATCTGATAAAATGGATTACATTTTTTACGAGAAAAATAAAAAAGTAAAATTATTTTATCGTTTAAAAGTGATAAACAAAGACCTTACCGTTATTTATTCTTCAACTATAACTCCAGGCTCTGCTCCTGTTGCGCTTTTATAAAACCACCCACAATGTCTGAAAAAATAAAGAAGAGCTTGCAGGAGAAGTATAATCGCCTGAAAAAAACATTAAACAAAATTTTATCGCCTAAAAATGAAGAATCCCGACCTCAATTAATATTACAACCGTATAGACACAAACAGCGGTTCGAAAGATAATACACCTGACTTTTTTATATAGAGATCACCAAGAGAGACCGGCCCTTTTTCAAAAGGGCCGTTTTTTTATACCCTGTTAGGGAAGAGTTTTTATTCCTTTTAAAAAATAGAATAAACAGGTATTTTCATACCCATCAATATCAAGGTTCCTAAGGGAGTCAGCGTTGCTGCCAATCCCCATCTTTCCCATTGCTTTAAATAAGAATGATAAAGTGCCTGATTAAAATTATTGGCATCTACCTTTTTAATAAGTTGATATATTTTTCTTTGTAGTGGTGCCAGCTTCCAGGAAAATATGAGGCCAGAAAGGATAAATAAAACAAGTGACCAGAATATCCAACCCGTTTTTAATATAGGAATACCTCGGTAAATCGCTGCAGAAAAACCGCCGATGGTGATAATCACTACACCTGGAATAGTAAACAATTTATCAATTGAGATAATTCCTTTCACTGTAAAGGATATAATGGAAAGGTTATTGGTCCTATCTGCCTTTTTCATCCAATACAACCCCGTAATAATATTCCCCAGGAAAATAATGACGGCAAAAATGTGAATCAGCATTAGTAACACATAAATATTCATACATTATTTTTTTTACCCAGGTATGTTTGGAGAGTTTTCACATATTCCTCAAAAGCTTTCACTCCCTGCTTTGTTATCTTACAGATCGTTTGCGGATAATTATCCTTGAATTGTTTGACCACATCAATGTACCCGGCCTCTTTGAGTTTTTGTATCTGTACACTAAGGTTGCCCGCCGTAGCGTTTGTCTTCTCCTTTAAAAATGTAAACTCCGCTTCTTTCTCACTGATAAGAATGGAGATAACAGCGAGGCGGAGTTGTGAATGTAATATAGGGTCAAGATCTTTAAACATTCAGAAAGGTTTATTCCTTTTATATAAACGATATTTCTTTTCCATAAACCAATGGTTGCCCGATTTAATAACAGCATCCCGCATTTAGCGGGATGCTATGAAACTATTTTATATCCGATAAAAAATATTGAGCCCTGTTTAATAAACATTAAGGATGTATGCTGGTTTCTGGCTTAAATGCTTCATACTTTTTGATGTCTTCTTCAAATAATTTTTTGGCTTCTGCTTTACTTCCTCCAAATTGCTCCGGAGTAAAAAGTTTATCCTGGGCTTCAAGCAATGTTACTCTGGGATTAGCCGGATTCAAACTTTTTGCTTTTGTTAAAGCTTCTTCTGCCGCCGGCCCATATGTCATATAGCGATTCTGAGGATCACCTATCAGGCGGAGTGAGGCAATCATCTTTTTAACGCAATAGATCTCTGAGTTGTCTTTACTGAGCCCTTCCGCTTTATTTAACAGCGCTTCTGCTTTATCCGCAATAAGATCGGTCTTATCAGCCATGCCCATTTGTCCCATACTCATCATATAAGCCGCGCTTACATTCGCAAACGCCGCATAATAATAAGGAAGCCACTGATTTTTTTCTGCGTCTGCAATACGCTGAAAAGAATTAGCCAGGTTAGTTAATCCATCTACGTTCATAGTAGTATCTACAGCGGGAACAAGTTGCTCCATTGCTTTTGTATACTTTTCGCTTTGTGAAAAAGATGTAATGGCAATAAAAAATGCCGCAACTGATAAGATTCTTTTTTTCATACTTTTTTTATTTTAAAATGATCAAATTATAGCCCGTTGTTAATTATTTCATCACTTCTATCCACTCCAAAACTGATAAAAGCCCCGATAAATACAAACATCCTGGAAGTAGGCACAATAGCTTCCTTGCGATAACAATTATAAGAATATTGGTAGCCATAAGTTTGCTTGATGTTGAAAATATTACTTACCTGCAATACCCATACCGTATAAGATTTCGGATTTTTCTTACCAATAAAAGGAAGATAGTTAATAGCAAAACTTACATTATGATAATCAGGAATAGTCCCCCTGTCATTAAATTTAGAATTGGATCCATCGTAGCCGATATTATAATAAGGCCGGCCACTGGCGTAATTATAAGCTCCATTGAGATTCATTTTCCATTTTTGCACAAATCTTTTAAGAACCACCGATCCTGTATGTTTAGCAGCAAAATTGGGTGTAATAGCAAAAGGAAAATTCAGGAAATCTCTCTCTGTATCCAGATATGAATAAGATATCCAATAATCAAGATTCTTAATTGTTTTCTTATCTCTCCAGAAAAATTCTATCCCTTTTGCATCACCAAAACCATTATTATTAATTGCAGATTCCTGGTAATTATAAAAAGCGGTTTTAACAAGGTTATTATATTTTTTATAAAAAATTTCTGCACGGAAAGATTGCTGATTTATCACCCGCTGAAATTGTGCTATATAGTGTGTAGCCTTCATAAAATCAAGTTCATTGATAGAAGGAAGATATTTTCTTTCAGGGTTCTGATAAAAAATACCATAAGCTAAAGATGCTTGTGTTCCTTTTCCTAATTTATAAGCAATTGAAAAGCGGGGGGCAATATTTGTTTTTTCCAGAAGTGATGAGTACTCAAAACGGGTACCTACTTTGGCAGCTAAAGCATTAGTAATATAAATATCCGTTTCTGCAAAAACCGAGTTGATATTTTCTTTCAGCATGCCAGGATATTGCTGTCCATTATCATCAGTATAGATCAGCCTGTCTTTACTATAATTGTACTCGCTGCCAAAACGGATAGAACTTAATCCCTTTAATCTTCTTTCCAAAACAAGCTTCGCATTAAAATAATCGCCTCGTGTATCAATATTAAATTTTTTAAACTCAAGGTCAGTCAGCACCACATCATTTTTATTTTGATCTTGCATCCCACCATTAATGTCATCTTTATTATTGGTATAAGAAATACCAGCGTTGATCTTCCATTTTTTACCCAGGCTTTCCTTCCAGGCAAGGTTGTGATAGAAGTTGGTATTGCTGATTGCGAATTTGTCTAAATAACCCAATGAATCAATACTGCTACTGGTAAATGCCAGTTTATTACTGCTGAAATAACCATAGTATTTAAGCATTCCTGTATTGGATGTTTTAATACGAAAGTTAGCGTCTGCATTATGGTAGGCCGGTACCTGAGAATAATCCTGTTTTTGTTTGATAACGGCAAATGCCAGGCCCAGGTTAGTATACCCATAGCTGGCGCCCCATGAAGATTTTTTATTCTTTGCCAAATGCTGATATCCTGCGTTGCCGCTTAATACAGTAATGCCAAGATTAGCCGAAGATCGCTCCGGAAGATCAATTGACTCAAGTATCAATGCAGAAGAAAGAGCCTGTCCGTATAAGGCTGAGTAGCCTCCTGTACTGAAAACAGTTCCTTTAAAAATGAAAGGTGAAAAACGACTGAATTGCGCAATGTTAGGTACGCCACTATAAAAGAAATTATTTACCAATG
>CAMLEX010000379.1 GCA_946479055.1 uncultured Bacteroidota bacterium
GAGAAGTGGTAAGTTGTCGAAACTGGCTGGCCTGATCATTGGAGGATTTACAGATATGAAGGATACTGAAAGACCTTTTGGGAAAAATGTTTATGAGTTAATTCACGATATAGTGAAAGAATATAATTACCCGGTTTGTTTTGGTTTTCCAGTAAGTCATGATAAAGAAAATTATGCATTAAAGATAGGAGCGGGGTATAAGTTGAAGGTAGGAAAGAGTAAGGTACTGCTGGAAGAATAAAATTAAAAAATGAAACTGATTATAGGCATTATTATTCTTTCATGGTGCGGCCTTGCAATGGTACGGAAGTTAAAAGGATCAGACACTTTTTTTGATTGGCAACTTATGTCTACACGGAAGATTGATCCAAAAAATCCTATAACATTTTTTGTGGATCTAATTTTCTTATTTGCAATGATGAGTGGCGGAATATTTTCGGTATTTGATTTTTTTAGGTCATTATAACTATCTTATTTGAGTTATAAAATAAAAAACCGACCTGTTTTAAACAGGTCGGTTTTTGGTTTTTACTTGGGAATATTATTTAAGCCATTGCAGGTGCTTCTTTTGAATGCTGCTTAGGCATCGCTTCTTCAGGATTAATTCCCAAGCCTTCTATCGCCATTCCAAGGCCAATATCAGCACGGAAGAAATGATACAATCGCTCATGATTTCTTTTTTTTCAGGTCTTCAGTACTGCTTTGCCATATAGCTCGCAGCATATTGAAAAATTAAGCCAGGTCAAAGCGGTCAAGGTTCATTACTTTGTTCCATGCTGCTACAAAATCTTTCACAAATTTTTCCTTAGCGTCTGCGCTTCCGTAAACTTCGGCAATTGCTCTAAGTTCTGAATTTGAACCAAAGATCAGATCGGCACGGGTTGCTGTCCATTTTGGTTTGCCTGTTACACGATCACTCCCTTCAAATACTTCTTTATGTTCATCGGTTGCTTTCCATGTTGTACTAATGTCAAGGAGGTTGACAAAGAAATCGTTAGTAAGCGTTTCAGGGTGTTTAGTGAAAACACCATGTTTAGAACCGTCAAAATTGGTATTTAATACACGCATACCACCAACCAAAACCGTCAACTCAGGAGCATTTAATGTCAGCAATTGTGCTTTATCAATCAATAACTCTTCTGTTGATACGCTGTATTTAGTTTTTAAATAATTACGGAAACCATCGGCAATTGGTTCTAACACCGAAAATGATTCCACATCAGTTTGCTCTTGCGATGCATCCATGCGGCCGGGAGTAAAAGGAACTTTTATAGTATAACCTGCATCCTTCGCAGCTTTTTCAACGGCAGAACAACCAGCTAATACAATAAGGTCGGCCAAAGAAACTTTTTTACCGCCGGATTGAAAATCTTTTTGGATAGCTTCGAGTGCTTCCAACACTTTTGCTAATTGAGTTGGATTGTTAACTGTCCAAAATTTCTGAGGAGCTAAACGAATGCGGGCACCATTTGCGCCACCACGTTTATCTGAACCACGGAAAGTGGAAGCCGACGCCCATGCTGTAGATACAAATTGAGATACCGATAATCCTGAAGCCAATATTTTAGCCTTTAATGCTTCAATATCTTTTTCATCAATCAATTTATGATCAACAGCTGGAATGGGGTCTTGCCAGATCAGTTCTTCTTTTGGCACATCCGGACCTAAATATCTTGCACGGGGTCCCATATCACGATGCGTTAACTTATACCATGCACGGGCAAATGCATCTTTAAATTCATCTGGATTTTCATGAAAGCGTCTTGAAATTTTTTCATACACAGGGTCAAAGCGCAAAGAAAGGTCTGTAGTAAGCATGGTTGCAACATGCTTTTTTGATGAATCATGTGCATCAGGCACTAAAACATCTGCATTTTTCGCTACCCACTGATGTGCACCGGCAGGACTTTTGGTTAGCTCCCATTCGCAACCAAACAGGTGATCAAAGAAGTAATTACTCCATTGAGTTGGTGTCTTTGACCAGATAACTTCGAGGCCGCTGGTAATTGTGTCAGCACCTTTACCTGAACCAAAACTGTTTTTCCAGCCAAAGCCTTGTTCTTCAATAGAAGCCGCTTCTGGTTCATGGCCTACATATTTACCAGCATCAGCAGCGCCATGCGTTTTTCCGAATGTATGACCCCCTGCAATCAACGCAACCGTTTCTTCATCATTCATGGCCATACGTTTAAATGTTTCACGAATATCAATTGCTGCTGCAATTGGATCAGGATTTCCATCCGGGCCTTCTGGGTTTACGTAGATCAAACCCATCTGTACAGCAGCAAGTGGGTTTTCCAGGTTGCGACTATGTATAACCCCATCCGCATTGTCATCGGAAACAACCACAGCGCCGTTCTTCTCCACGCCTTCAGAACCATGGGCATAACGCAGATCGCCACCCAGCCATTTGGTTTCAGAACCCCAGTAAACATCTACTTCAGGTTCCCAAACATCTTCACGTCCGCCGGCAAACCCAAAAGTTTTAAAGCCCATTGATTCCAGTGCAATATTACCGGTGAGGATCATCAGGTCTGCCCACGATATTTTGCGGCCATATTTTTGTTTGATGGGCCAAAGCAATCTGCGGGCTTTATCGAGGCTAACGTTGTCAGGCCAACTATTAAGCGGGGCAAAACGTTGTTGTCCTGCTCCGGCGCCGCCACGGCCATCACCTGTCCGATATGTACCTGCACTATGCCATGCCATACGGATGAATAAGGGCCCGTAATGTCCCCAATCTGCCGGCCACCAATCCTGTGAGTCGGTCATTAATTTATGAAGGTCTTTTTTCAAAGCTTCCAAATCCAAACTCTTGAATGCTGAAGCATAATTGAAATCTTCGCCCATCGGGTTAGATACGGAAGAGTGCTGGCGCAGAACATTTAATTTTAATTGATTCGGCCACCAGTCACGGTTCGTTGATCCGCCGCCGGCAACGTTTTTTTTCATTGCTCCGTTATGAAATGGGCACTTGCTAATGTCGTTAGAATTATTTTCCATTTTTATAAGCTTTATTAATCGTAGTAAAATTTAAAGTGTAAGTGGGTTACAAAAATGTGACAATAAGGAGTATAAACCTAATTGATTAATTTTATATTCTCATAGACAAAATCTATATTATGACATTAATACAATTGGAATATGTAGTGGCATTGGACCGGTTCCGTCATTTTGCATTAGCTGCCGCCAACTGCTATGTTACACAGCCGACATTGAGTATGCAGATCCATAAACTGGAACAGGAGTTGGGACTTAAAATTTTTGATCGCAGTAAACAACCTGTTATGCCTACTGAATCAGGGCTTGCCATTATTGAACATGCTAAAAAAATATTGGGAGAAAGAGACGCGATGAATGAAATGCTGCATACCCGCAAGGGAATATTAAGCGGAGAGTTGAAAGTAGGGATCATACCCACATTGGCTCCTTATCTTTTACCCTTGTTTGCACAACAATTCACCAAAAAATATCCTCACGTAAAATTAATTGTAAATGAGATGATGACCGATCTTCTGGTCACCCGGTTACGTGAAGGCACGATAGATGCAGGTATCCTGGTTACTCCCTTGCAGGAATATGGTGTTAAAGAACATATTCTTTTTTATGAAGAGTTGCTGGTATATGTTTCTAAAAAGAATAATGACTTTAAAAAGCACTATGTACTGGCGCAGGACATAGATCCGCATAAGTTGTGGCTGCTGGAAGAAGGGCACTGTTTTCGTTCACAAATAATGAATCTTTGTGAATTGCAAAAAGCCAGTAAGGAAGGACAATCATTTGAATACGAAGCCGGCAGTATTGAAACCCTCCGCCGGATGGTAGAATTAAGTGATGGCATAACTATTTTACCAGAGCTGGCCAGTATGGAACTTTCAGGAAAACAACAAGGTCAACTGCGACAGTTCAAACGTCCGGCACCCATGCGGGAAGTAAGCTTGGTAGTTCACCGGGATTTTGTAAAGAAACGGCTGGTAGAAATTCTGAAAAAAGAAATCATCGCTGCTGTTCCCGATAAAATCAAAAAGAACAAGGCAGACCATGTTTTACCTATTTAAGGCATCATGGCAATTGCAGCAAAGAATCTAATTGCTGATGAAAGTAAGGTGAATCATTTAGGTTATTATGTTTACCTTTTTCAATGGTGACCAGGTTTGCCAATGCATTTTCTTTGACAAGTTTGACGGACTGGCTATAAGGAATTATTTCATCCTTTGTTCCATGAAAAAGAGTGACGGGCACTTCTATCTTTTTAAAATATTTATCATTAGGGAAATGATATTTTGCCATCAGGCTCACGGGATAAATAACGGTATAATGATTCATCATTGCCTCCACGCTGTAGTAGGGTGTTTCTAAAATCAATCTTTTACAATCCTTTACAGAAGCTAATTGTGTGGCAATGCCGGTTCCGATGGATTTTCCATAAATAATAATGCTATCTTTTGAAAATCTTGCTCTTGCCATTTGGTAAAGCGTAGCAGCATCATGATACAGTATTTGTTCAGATCGTTTGCCGGTACTTTTGCCAAACCCGGGGTAATCCATCATCCATACTTCATATTTATTCTTTGTAAAATTTGCTGCATAGGGCGCATATCGTTCTATATTTTTTTTGTTGCCATGAAAATATAGAACAACTCCTTTACAAACCGAATCAGGAACAGTGAATTGAATAATGCTGAGATTCTTTTCGTTGTTTACCGGCAGGTTAATCTCTTTAAATGGACTTTGAAAATTGTAAACATGTTCTGACGATAATTGTTGAGGACGGAATAAAAATTTTTCCTGTAAAAAATACAGACCCGTACCAATTGCTACATACAAGGCAAGAATAATGATCAGCCATTTCCTGATTTTTTTGACAGTATTTTTTTGCATATTCGGTGACAACATTCATCAACCAGGGAAGGGAGATATTCTGAAAAAGTTATAGTACCTGCATATCGTATACCACCACTTTTTCCCAAAGATGGCTATACTTTTCTACAAAAGCCTTGTGTATTGAATGTACCTGGTAAGCGTTTTGTCCTTCAATGCTATCGAAATACATAAGCTCGGATACATCATAGCTGTTATCTACAACGCCTCTTTGTTCCGTAGCAGCAGGTGTACCAATAAGTAACTTTTTTACTTCTTTAATGCCGGCCAGTGTTTTGAGACCTTCGATTAATAGCTGGCGGTCGGTGGCAGAGCCTGGTTTTTTAAGCCAGAAAAAAACATGATGTATCAATGGAGTTGAATTTTTATCTTCTAATTGACTAAGAGTTCCTGGTGCAACTGCTAAAACAGAAGCATTGGCAATAAATTGACGACGATTATATTCTTTCATAAAACTTTAATATAAAGCGTGAAATTATGAAAAATCATGGGTGAACAAGAAGATTTTAAACAAAGCAACCAGGAAAGCAAAATCGAAAAAAGTATAGGAATGAAATGCTCTGTTGTATTCCCATAAATCCAATCAATCCT
>CAMLEX010000380.1 GCA_946479055.1 uncultured Bacteroidota bacterium
CTTTAACCGAGAAGGCGCAAGGACGCAAGGTTTCGCTAAGAACACATATCAGCAAAGTACAGCCCTGCATTTCTTTGTGACATGGTGGCCTTTCTATTAAACTTTCATGATCACTAACCCCGTTGAGCCTATTTCAATTTTATTTTCAGCCTGGATAAATTCAATCACCTTCCAGGCTTTTTCTTTTTTTATGCCGTTCAATTTCTGCAGCAGTTCTTTTACAGGCAACGGTTCTTTTTTTACAATATCCAAAATGGAAGCATGAATGGTTTCAAACTCTTCCTTGCTTAATGTAATGGATTTTTGACGCAGGCAGTTGTCGCAAATGCCACAGGGTTTAAGCGCATCATCACCAAAATAAGATCCAACGATGCGACTGCGACACTTGATTTCTTCTTTTATATATTGGCACATTACTTTTGTCCGTTGTTGAAACCTGGTCTTACGCTGGTTGTAAGCAGTCATATTTATAATTAGTTCTTCCGCTTTGACACGGCTGCGTAGCAAGAGTAATTGTGGTGAATCTTTTCGGGGAATATATTCGATAATGCCAGCATTGTCGAGTTGAGTCAATTGCAGTTTTACTTCTTCGATGTTCTTTTTTAATAATTGCGCAATCATCAATTCTGAGATAAAAGAAGGGTGATCAAATATTCCTTCATAGGCTCTCAATAATGCTTTAAGAATGGGTTCCAGTAATGGGTTGTCTTTTTCAAATTGGTATAAATAACCTTTAGTGACGGTAAACTGAACAGTTCCGGGCCGGAAAACCTGTTCGTTGAAAGCAAGCCAGCCTTCCTGCTCAAGAGCTTTTAAAGAATAAAGTGTTGTGTGACTATCGAGCTTAAACTTTTTAATAAAATCAGCGATATCGAAATCATAATAATGTCCCACGTTGGCACCAACGGGCAATTGAAGGTAATTCGCCACTGCCTGGTATACTTTCCTGATTTCTTCCTGCAGTGGAAATCGGATGCTGGTCATTTCATCAAGATCAGCGAGATCTCTTTCGTCATATAATAAAACAGCATATGATTTTTTTCCATCCCTGCCGGCGCGGCCTGCTTCCTGGTAATAGTTTTCCAAACAATCAGGAGTATCAGCATGTATAACAGTACGTACAGCTGATTTATCAATGCCCATACCGAAAGCATTGGTGCAAACGATGATTCTTATTTTATTATTGATCCATGCTTCCTGTTTCCGGCTCCGTTCTTCCTGCGTCAAGCCCGCATGATAATAGTCGCAGGAGATATTCTGTAAATGCAGTAATTCACTTATTTCTTTGGTTCGCTTACGGCTTTTGCAATAAATGATACCAGTACCGGGAACTTTATTTAATATTTCAATAATCTTGTTAATCTTGGATTCGACCCGAAACACACTGTATGAAAGATTTGCTCTTTCAAAGGATTGACGAAAAACCTGCCAATTCTCTTTCCTTTGGAGGGGGATTAAAGGTAGAGTGTTGGGCGTTAATTTTTCACAAATATCATTTTGTACATCCTGTGTAGCCGAGGCAGTTAATGCTAATACAGGCACGCCGGGTAGCTCTTCTCTTAAAGCTGCAATACGCAAATAAGGCGGACGAAAATCATAACCCCATTGTGAAATGCAATGTGCTTCATCCGCAGCAATCAACTCAATACCCATCCCCGGCAGGTATTCTTTGAATAAAGCTGTTTCTAATCTTTCAGGAGATACGTATAAGAATTTGCAATTGCTTTCCGTTACTACTTTCAATGTATTAATCACATCCTTATAACTCATGCCGGAATAAATAGCATAGGCAGTAATGTTTTTTTTACGCAAACTCTCTACCTGGTCTTTCATCAGTGCGATCAGTGGAGAAATAACAAGACAGGTTCCTTCTTTGGCCATAGCAGGTACCTGGTAACAAAGCGATTTGCCACCACCTGTAGGCATTAGCGCTAGGGTATCATTTCCATTCAATACAGAATTGATAATGTCTTCCTGTAAAGGGCGGAAAGCATCAAAGCCCCAATACTGCTTTAGTATATTATGAATGTCAAACAAAGATTTTGAGTCTTGAATATTGAAGATAGGAAAGAATATATGCTTAGGTAAAGATTTACTTACTCCACTTTCTTTACAAACAACCTGCCTGAATTGATAGCCAATACAACATCGCTTAACCCCATCACCAATGCCGCAAATCCTGGTTTAAGAAAACCTAAAGCGGCAACCGGAATAGCAACAATATTATAAGCAAAAGCCCAGAAAAGATTTTGTCTAATAGTAAGAAATGTATGCTTGCCCAGGCCTAATGCTGTCGGTAGTTTTTTTAATCCATGATTCATTAAAACAACCTGTGCAGTTTGCATGGCAATCTGTGATGCATCGCTCATGGAAATTCCAATAGTGGCTTTTGCCAATGCCGGCGCATCGTTGATACCGTCGCCAACCATTGCTGTTGGTGTAGTAGCGTTCAGTTCTGTTATTTTCAATAATTTTTGTTCCGGTGTTTGTTCAGCTATTACTTCATCAATACCTAACTGTTCGCCCAATGCTTTTGTTTTGGCATAGCGATCGCCGCTCAATAAGATCGTTTTTATATTTTTTGAATGTAAATAATCAATTACTGATTTCGCTTCAGGCCTTATTTCATCTTTTATATCTATCCACCCGAGAAGTTGATCATTTTTAATAATATAGACATTGTGGCTTTCATCTTTTGTAAACTTCTCAGCCACCTTAAATGATCCAGCCCAATAAATATTCCCGTCTTTATCCTCTGCTTTCATACCAAGTCCTTTCATCTCTTCTATTTTTTTCCATCTTATCTCGTCTTTTATTTTCCAGGTGCCACTGATACTTTTTGCAATAGGATGATTGGAGTATTTTTCCAGTGAAAAAACAATTTTCTTGAATTCATCTATTGTAAGACTGTCAACTGTCAACTGCCAACTGTCAACTACAAACTCTCCCGTTGTCAGCGTTCCGGTTTTATCAAAAACTACCTGTTGAATGTTTTTAAACAATTCAAGGCTGGTAGCATTGCGGAATAAAATACCGTTTCTTGCTCCACGGCCAAGGCCAACAGCAATAGCGGCGGGAGTTGCAAGGCCCATAGCACAGGGGCAGGCAATAACCAGTACCGCTATACTTCTCATTAATGAGGGAGTAAAATCTTTTAAGATAATCCAGTTAACTATTAATGTAACAGCGGCAATCCCCAATACTACCGGAACAAATATGGCACTGATCTTATCCGCTAATTGTTGTACCGGTGGTTTTTCACCCTGCGCCTGTTTTACAAGATTTATAATACCTGCTAATACTGTGTCATTACCTGCTGCAGTTACATATGCTTTCACCGTTCCATTTTCCAGTATGCTTCCACCTATTAATTTATCCTTACCTACTTTATGAAGCGGTATACTTTCGCCGGTAATGATGGCCTCGTTTACATCAGCTTCACCCCAAAGTATCTTACAATCGGCAGGTACCTGTTCGCCTGATTTTATTAAAACCAGGTCACCTGTTCTGAGTTGACCGCTTTCTACCGGAAATATTTGTTCCTGGTGCTGATCATCATAAGCGATCATGTTGGCCATCACCTTTTGTGATTTGGCCAGTTTGTTCAATGCTCTTTGTGTAGATCGAACAGATGCGTCTTCCATATAGTTGCCCAGGAAAACCAGGGTAATAATCGTAGCAGTTGTTTCATAAAACATATAATCAGCAGCCTGCCCGGTCAATGTTCCATACAAACTATAAATAAAGGCAGCGGTAGCTCCAATGGCTATCAATACATTCATATTAGGTATGCCATTGCGAAGGCTCTTCCAGGCGCTTTTCCCAAAAAAATTCATGCCAACAATAAATACAGGGAGGGTTAAACCCAATTGAACCCAGGGATTCATCAGCCAATGAATATGCACACCGGGGATCATGTGCAACATTAATATGGCCGTAAATGGAAGACAAAATAAAAAACGTTGAAGGTGGGTAGAAAATAAAGGTTGCCGGTTGCCTGTTGCCTGTTGCTGATGAGCCACTTCATAACCTAAATCCTTTATTCCAATTACTAATTCCTCCGGTTTGCGACTTCCATTTAAATCAAAACTTACATCGCCGGTAGCGAAATTCACTTTCACTTCCTGCATGCCTTGTTTTTCAAGATATTTCCTGATGGTGAGTGCACAGTTTGAACAATCCATTCCATCTACTTTCCATTGTACTTTTTCCATAAATAGTTTCCTTATGTTATCAACAAAAACCTGGCGATCTTGTTGCAAAATTACCACGGGCCTACCAGTGATTTTTGTAATTATGGAAATATGTTCACAACCACGTTGCTAAAATCGAGAATATTATATTGCCTGAGTTTACATTTGCGCTATGGAACTTCTTTTTTCATTAGATACTATTGAAGAAACTGCAACCATGTTTTGGAAATGGACCCAAGGATCTGTATTTGCTTTTCATGGAAATATGGGGGCAGGAAAAACAACTTTTATTCATGCTCTTTGTGATGCGAAGGGAGTAAAAGATACAGTTGGCAGTCCAACATTTTCAATTATTAATGAATACGAGTATACCAGTAATGGAGATACAAAGAAAATATTTCATATAGACCTTTATCGACTGAAGGATGAAGCAGAAGCCATACAGGCAGGTGTGGAAGATTGTTTATACAGCGATCATCTTTGTCTCGTAGAATGGCCAGACAGATCACCGGGTATTTTCCCGGAAGATACCGTTCATGTTTATATTGATGTAATAGATTCAGCTAACCGAAGGCTCAGAATCAAAGGGAAATAACTAATTTTGAAAACAGTCAGTTAGACTATCGTTAACCAACTCCATGAGCCAGCAAAAACCAAGGATAAGTACTTCCTTTAGCTACGAAACTTTAGAAGAAACCCTTGACATTAAACCGAAAGCGGAAGGAATGACAATTGGTATTCCGAAAGAAATCGCTTTCCAGGAAAACCGGATCGCATTGACACCTGATGCTGTCAGCGTACTGATCAGTAATGGGCACCAGGTAGTAATAGAACATAATGCCGGTGATGCATCGCATTTCAGGGATAAAGATTATAGCGAAGCCGGGGCGAAGATCGTTTATGAAAGGGCTGATGTTTACAAAGCGCCTATTGTGGTAAAGAGTGCACCGGTGATAGAAGAAGACCTACCACTATTGCAAATGAACCAGGTCATCATTTCACCTATTCATCTTTCGGTGTTGAAAGCGGAATTGCTGGAAAAAATGATGGAAAAAAAGGTCACGGCTATCTCATTTGAAAATCTGAAAGATGACAGTGATTCTTATCCTATCGTTCGTAGTATGAGTGAAATTGCCGGCAGCGCCGTTATGCTGATCGCAGCGCAATATCTAAGTTCTTCCAATCATGGTAAAGGAGTACTACTGGGTGGTATATCCGGTATAGCGCCAACAAAAGTGATCATCATTGGTGCTGGT
>CAMLEX010000381.1 GCA_946479055.1 uncultured Bacteroidota bacterium
ACTTGCTATAACAAATAGAGATCCGATAGCAAATAAATTCGTATTCCTTGTAATAAATAAGGATACCAGCATGGCCGCAAAAAACTCAAATAGTCCACACCGCGTTCAAGAGATGATCATACCATAAATAAGCACCAGGCCTGTAACTGCCAACAATATCCGCTTCCATGCTTTGAAAGGACCCAATGCCAACACCAATGCTATACTGCTTAGCTGTGCCATTGATGTACCAAATTGGCCGGCATCCAGGTAAAATGAAAAAATACGAAGCTTGCCAAATATCAAATGAGTTGGTGATCTGGCTACAAAAGCCTGCTCAGCTCCGGTCAAACCAAATTTTAATTGCTTTATGCCATACAATGCGCCAATCAGCGAAATAATAATAATAAGGCCAAGGAAAATATTCAGGTCTTTGTTCGTATTAAAAATGACCAGGCAAAGAGGAATACACAGCAGCCACAATAATGGATAACGGGCATCACTGATCCAGCCTGCCAAACTACCTTGTTCAGGATTTGCGAATTCCATTACGGTGATGATGAACCAAATCAATCCTATGAAACAGAGTTCATTTTTCAGATTTTGCCAATCAAAAGATTTGGCGTTGAATAGAGCTCCTATCCAGGACAGAATAAGTAATGTTTCTATACCGTATGTAAAAGGAAAATCAGGAACATATCTTGCCAATAGAGCCAGACAAAAACAATAAACGATAAATGAAATAATTCCAAGCTTTGGATTTTTGAGAATAGCGATTCCAAAAGGAATAATAAAGGCAATTACTGCAAGCAAAATAGGGATGACCAGCCCGCCCATAGCAGTCGCCCATCCGATGATGACAGCCATCCCCAGCCCGATCGCCAGCACCAAACTGTTTTTTATTCCTGTTCTTATAGTCAGCTCGTTATTCATGAAAATTTATTATGAAAACACTTCCGCATTTCATTCTGAAATTTTTAGTTAACTGGCAATGAATCGTCAGGGTTAGTGGGCTGGTTTTACAATCCTTCCGGAACTATATATTCCCCGGCATTGGATCGTTTCCTTTTTTCTTTCCTGCTTAAGGAAGTATTAGTGACCCCCGGTTTGTGTCTTCCGTTATATTCTCTGACAAACTCGCGACGGGCATTCGTAAGAACGACCTGAACTGAAGTTTTTGTAGTTTTCTTAATCGCTTCTACCAATAGTTTATCTGACTTTTGCCAGGTTCTGCCCATGCGTATTGCAATTAATGCCAGGTCGAGCTGTTGTAACAATGAAACGGGAAAGGTTTGTTCCAACAGCGCAGGAAATTCGATGATAACAACTTCCACGGTCATTATGCTGGCGCTATTTAATTCAGGAATAATGCTGCCGGGAGTTATTGCATCTGTTGGATTGTAAGCTGTTGCTGTATAATTTTCTTCCAGGCTTAGATCGTGCCCCCGGGGTACCAACACCAGGGTCCGCACTCCGCATTCATCCAGTTGCCTGACGATAGCATTGGCAATAAAGCTTTTCCCTTCTCCGCTATAACTACTCAGCAAACCGACCAACATTGGCCCTGATCCTGCCGGCTTTTGATTTAAGGAAAGCAATACGTATTTAGCGAGTTGTTTTTCTGCTTTATCAGCAAGCAACAAAGCCCTTCGGCCATTTCTTAGTTTCAGACGAGGTAAAACACCGATCACCGGCATGCCAATAATTTCTGTTGCAGCCGTTGGATTCTTTAATGACTGATCCAATAAGTAAACACCAATTATAAAGGAAGCCGTCAACAATAATGTACCTAAAAAAGCTGCCACAAGTAATAAAGGCAACTTCGTTTTATTGGAAGGAGCCTCAGGAAAATTAGGCGGATCCAATACCTTCATCTGTGAGGAAAAAAGCTCCAGATTTTCCTGCGTCAGCTTACTTTGTTTTAGCCCTTCTGTGTGCGATAAATAATCTTGTTGAGCCAGCTCTATTTCCCTTTTGATCTTACGGATCTCTGAACCAAGGGGAACCAGTTTATTATATTCACCTGCGACCCCGCTATTTTGACGACGCATAACATCAAGTTGGCTTTTAAGCTGCTGTACCAACATCGTGTTTTTGATATATGCATCCACCAGGTCCTTGATGGGTACACCCTGTGAAGAATGTGTATTGGTGTAATAGCTATCAATGGTTTGTTTTATTTTTCCCGACAACTCGTCTGCACTTTGCCGGAGCTTGGCAATTTTGTTTGTCGTTTCTGCATCTGATTTGTTTCCCAGTGATTCCAGGTTAGAAATCTGGACGCTGACATCAGCAAGCTGATTGCGAAGCCTGATGATCTCCTGGCTTTCAAGATTTGACACTCCTTTTTTCTTCAGATCATTCTCAAGTTCATTCAAAGTAGCCAGGCTACCCGAATATTGCAATTCCAGGTCATTGTATTTCTGAATTGAATTTCGTTTCTCATCAGAAGTGGTTGTTACCTGCTGATCATAATCCAAAATATTGTTAGCCTTGTTAAAATCCAATAATCTTTTTTCCGCTGTCTGAAGCCGCGAGTAGGCTCTTTGTGCCGCGGTATCGAAATAACCAATAACCGAAGCCGGCTGCGTTGCAAAAAGTAGTCTTTGCTTGTGAATAAAAATATCGTCCAAAAACTTAAGCGTCTGCTGACTTATCGCAGGGTCGCCGGAGCTATACTCAAGCTTTACCATTTCACTTCCCTGCAACTGGTATACAGAAATTCCCGACAACGCATTCATCGAGTAGATGGGATCATCTCCATAAATCAACGTTGATACTTCGTTGTTGTTGCCGGTATCGCAATAGCGGGTTACATTTTCAAGCGTTTCGGAAAAGCCCGCACCTTTCAGTTTTTCACGGACGGTAGCCGGAATAAGAAGTTGGAGCCTGTCGAAATTTTCATTGCTGATGATTAACGAGTCATAGCCGGGAAGCATCAGGTGTTGAGCCAATAAACTCAGTGCAATTTCCTTTTTTGTTTCCCGGGACTTGATGATAATTAATAAATCTGAAATGGCCATATCCACTTTCAGTTGTTTATATCCGTCGTTATTATCTCCGGAAATACGATACGTTGATGCAATACCCGTAAAAATGATAGAATCAGAAGTATACACATCCTCTTTCTTTGATAGAAAGAAATATACACCGGATGCAGCCACAAGAGGTATCAACAGGAGTTTAAACCAGTTGCGCTTCAGTAAATGTTTTAATTCACCTATTGTCATTGCTTATTTCTTATTTATTAAAATACGTGCTGAGTAGTGGCAAAACTGGTATGCCCACCATTTCCTCCAGCAACATTAAATTGGTCTGGTATGCATTTTTTGCTTGCTCTGCCGCAAGCAATGCGGTTGTATAAAGTTGATCGGTCGTCATTTGCTCGCTCACTTGCATGTTCCCTTCCTTGAATTGCTTTTCAGCCATGGTCTTATTAACATACGCAGTTTGAAGTGCATCCTGTGTATGTTGCAACACGACCCTCGACAATTTTACCTGCTGATAAAGGGTGATCACTTGTTTCCTTATATCTTTCTCGCCCCCTTTGAGCTCTGCCTCTGATAGCTGAATCGCCAACTTTTGCTTTTCGACCCGCAATTTTTTACCTCCGAATAGTTGTTCAAGATTAATGCCGACACCGACCCCTGCTGTATAAGTCGATCGGATACGACTCCCATCATACAAGACTGGAATTGTTTGCCCGTCTGAGTGTGGAAATATGGTATTAATGTTCCCGTAATTGTAACCGCCCTGAAGGTTAAAGTCCTTCAGAAATTCTTTTTTTGACAACCGCAGATTATTTTCCGCAGTTTGTTTGCCGGTATTTAACATCGCCATCTGAGGCGCATTTTTCAAAGCGGCTTTAATGAGAACCGGAAGAATTGCATCGGAAGAATCAAAAAAAGATACTTGCATGTTTGCAAGATGAGTGGTTGTGTCCTGGCTAAAACAGAAGGTCAGCAAGAAAGTTAATAGGAATGCCAAAATTGTTTTTTTCATCTACTGTTTCTTTAAAATTTTTATGCGCCAGGCGCCGATGTGTGTATATTTTCGAGCAAACAAGCATTAGGATCTCCAACATTTTTTACCGTTCCCGGTTCAGATACAGGTCGCACCTATATTCATCACCAGTAAATAATACCAGTTAGTAAAGAATTGCAATTTGTATCACCGAAAACATAAAACAATTTTCAAGACACATTCCGAGCATACTCTTTGGCAAAAAAGATACCAGTTTGCACTGCACCTTGTTATAGAAGTTAGTTCATTGATTTGCAAGCTCGCCGGAACTCAACGTAAACCGATGAAAAAATGGAATATACTCTCCCACTTATTTTTCCGGGCCATACATAATAATAAAAATACATGCCAAAATTCTTTCACGAATAAGTATATCAATCCTTTTTGAATTTGAACTTTCACAATGCATATTCCTTCCGTGATACTATATTTGATTGCAGATGGTAAAATTTTGAAAACAACGAAACCTGGCATAAAATCCGCATGCTATACCGCTTCTGAAAATTTTTAAAATTGCAGGGATGTTCTCAGCATTTAGTCATTAGTTATGAAACTAGTCTCCATTATTACTGTAAACTTCAACCAGCCAGGAATCACAGAGGATCTGTTGCGTTCAATTTTTTCATGGAATAACTACAGCAATGTTGAAGTGATCGTTGTAGATAACGGTAGCACTATCGATCCCGTACCCGATTGGAAAAAAAAGTATCCTTCCGTTCGGTTTGTCCGATCGGAAAAAAACACTGGTTTTGCTGGTGGCAATAACCTGGGTCTGAGTATTGCTAAAGGTGACTATCTATTTTTAATAAACAACGATACCGAGGTCACGGAAAATCTGATCACTAACCTCGCTTCTACTCTGGATAAAAACCAAGACGTGGGAATCATTTCTCCAAAAATTCTTTATCATCATACAGACATTATACAATACGCGGGTTACACTCCTTTACAATACATAACCGGCAAGAATAGATGCATAGGGCAGTTTGAAAAAGATAAAGGTCAATATGATAAAAAAATCGGAAAGACAGGCTATGCCCACGGCGCCGCCATGATGGTAAGCCGCCGGGCAATTGAAAAAGCCGGGATGATGGAAGAAAATTTCTTTCTATATTATGAAGAATTGGATTGGTGCGAACGAATAAGAAAAAAAGGATTTGAGATTTGGGTACATCCACAGGCGGTTATTTATCACAAAGAATCTATCTCTGTCGGTAAACATTCGCGGTTAAAGGAATACTATATGAATAGAAATAGAATTCTGATCGTACGAAAACATGCTCCCACTTTAGCTTACCCCATTTTTATGTTTTATTTTATTTTCGTAGTTGTTCCGATTAAGATAATTCGCTACCTAAAAGCCAAACAAGGCCGTTTTATCCCTTTACTGGGAAAGGCGATATGGTGGAACATGAACAATAAGACGGATAGCCGTAAA
>CAMLEX010000382.1 GCA_946479055.1 uncultured Bacteroidota bacterium
CATAGCTGGCGCACCTTTAACCCTGCTACAAAAAAATATTAAAAGGTCCGTAACCATGAACTTCAGGCAAGCTGATACTGCAAAGTGTCGGCTTGTTTTCTTTGTATCTTTAAGTAATAACTTATAATATGAAAAAAAGCCTGGTTACAATTCTTGCACCATTATTTTTTTTGCAAGCCTTTTCACAAAAAGTGCAAACGCCGGATCAGATCTATGGAACGCTTTTCAAAGATGTACAGATGGCGCAAATTTTTCCTGATGGAAAAACTTTCGTGGATTGTGTACCGAAAAAAGATCCGAAAGAAATTGTAAAAGAATACCTGGCTGCCAAAAAAAATCCTGCTTTGCGCTTTAGTTTAAAATTATTTGTGGAAGATAATTTTGAAATGCCCAAAACTCCTCAGCTTAACTATGTTACCAAAGAGAAAGATGTAGTAATGCATATAAAAAATCTTTGGGGAGTGTTGAAACGGGATGCAGATACTGCACTCGAAGGAAGTTCGCTACTGGCTCTTCCTTATCCATACATTGTACCTGGCGGCCGTTTCCGCGAAATTTATTATTGGGATTCTTATTTCACCATGCTGGGATTAAAAGAAAGCGGTGAAACGGAGATGATAGAAAGCAT
This sequence comes from uncultured Bacteroidota bacterium, assembly GCA_946479055.1. The sequence goes on from CAMLEX010000382.1 coordinate 629, forward strand.
GATAAAAAATTTCGCTTACCTGATAGATACATTTGGTCATATTCCCAATGGCAACAGAAGCTATTATATTGGCCGTTCACAACCGCCTTTTTTTGCTGCTATGGTACAGTTACTTGCTTCCATTAAAGGTGATGAAGTGTTTACAATGTATTTACCGGCCTTGGAAAAAGAATACAAGTATTGGATGGATGGAACGGCAAAAGCAAAGCCGGGTCAGGCTTACCGCCGGGTGGTGAAACTGAAAGACGGTACAATATTAAACCGCTATTGGGACGATAGCAATGTGCCCAGGCAGGAAAGCTGGCGTGAAGATGTAGAAACTGCCGCGAAATCCCGGAGAAATAAAATAGAAATGTATAAACAACTCCGTGCAGGTGCTGAAAGCGGAATTGATTTTAGTAATCGTTGGTTTGCTGACGGGAAAAATATCACAACCATACAAACCACCAATATCATTGCAGTTGATCTCAATTCATTATTATATAATCTGGAACTGGTAATTGCGAAAGCGAGGAAGATGAAGGGAGATGAAGAGGGCTCCAATGAATTCAGCAAGAAAGCGGATAAACGACAGGCGGCAATTGATAAATATTGCTGGAACGAAAAATTAAATTACTACACTGATTATAATTTTAAAACACAGCGTATATGGAATAATATTACTCCTGCAGGTATGTATCCTTTCTGTTTTTTTGAAAACAAGCCCGACTACCTGAGCCTGCTAGCGAAAAGAGCTTCAGAATCTTTAAAAACAAAACTCTTAAAAGATGGCGGTATTGTAACTACTGAAAAAAATACCGGCCAGCAATGGGATGCACCCAATGGTTGGGCACCTTTGCAATGGATGACTATCTGGGGCATGGATCGCTGTGGTCAGAAAGAATTAGCAGAAGATATTGCCAAACGCTGGATGAAATTGAATAACGATGTATTTATCCGTACTGGCAAACTGATGGAAAAATATAATGTAGTGGATACTCATTTGGACGCTGGTGGCGGCGAATATCCGGGACAGGATGGATTTGGATGGACGAATGGAGTTTTACTAGCGTTGATAAAAAAATATGGAATGCCGCAATAGATATATTCTTTAGATTATGATAATATATATAAGCTGTAAATTTTTTTAAGCTAAAAAATAAAAGAGAGGACTGTCAATTTTGACAGCCCTCTCTTTTATGAAAAATTTTCGGATAAAGAGTCTCCCAAAATATGGCCTTATTTTTTTTTGACCTTTACAAGATTGATCAAAAGCGCAGGTAACAATACCAGGTTAGTAAATGTAGCCGTGACCAGTGTTAACGATGTTAGCCATCCCAAGGCCTGTGTACCACCAAACCCACTAAAACTAAATATGATAAACCCGGCGATCAAAACAAGAGAAGTATAAATGATGCTGATGCCAGTACTATGAATGGTTTCGATAACTGTATTTTGTATATGAAAATGCTGATGAGGAAGTTCCTGTTTGTAATTGATCAGGAAACGGATAGTAATATCAATGGCAATACCGAGGGCTACGCTAAAAACCAATACTGTAGAGGGTTTTAAGGGTATACCCACCCAGCCCATCACTCCTGCTGTAATAATAAGAGGAATTAAATTTGGTATAAGTGAACAAAAAAGTATCCTTATAGACTTAAATAAGTACAACATACAAAGGGCTATTAATAAAAATGCCCAGAATATACTTTCTTTTAAACCGTTAATGATAAAACTGCTGCCTTCCAGGAAGGTGATGCTTGTGCCGGTAAGCTGTACCGTATATTTTTCCTTGGGAAATAATTGATCCATCTTTTTTGATACGGTATCAAGAATTTCAGGCAATCGAACACTACCTACATCAGCCATATTTATACTGATACGTGCTTCCTGACGGCTGCTATCCATAAAGGAAGAAACGAGTTTGAAAAATGAATTTGCCTTTCCCGATGAATCTTTTTTGAATTTAAGATAATCCACCATTGCCGGAAGATCAAATTGACTTGGCATAGTGTAGTTAAGACTATCTCCTTCAAAAAAAGCTTGTTTGGCAAATTTCAATCCTTCGGTAATACTCAATGGACGGGCAATATCCCGCATAGTCACCAGTGACTGAGATAAAGAATCAATTTTATTCAATCCATCCAGGTCGCGGATAATGCCTGCCTTACTATTTGTCCGGACCAGGATTTCCAGGGGCATCACCCCTTTAAAATTTTTCTCAAAAAACTTAAGGTCTGTATAAATCTTATCTGTTTTGGGGAGGTCATCAACAATATAACCTACACTTTTCAACTTGAAAATTCCCGCAATAGAAAAAACTACTACAACTAATGTAACACCATATATTAATTTGCGATGGTTAAGACTCCAGCGTTCCAATCTATCCAGCCATCTATTGAGCCGGGGATTATGTAAATACTTTGTATGTCTCGATTTTGGTGATGGTAAAAAGCTAAGTACAACAGGAATAAGAATTAGTGAAATGAAAAACAATACCATGATGTTGATACCAGCTACTACTCCGAATTCCTGTAATATTTCACTTTTGGTCAATGCGAATACGGCAAAACCAATAGCGGCGGCCAGGTTGCAAAATAGTGTAACAATACCCATGCGCCCTACCATCGTTACCAGCGCTTCCTTTTTTTCGCCGGTATCATTATAAGATGTATGATATTTATTGAGAAAATAAATACAATTTGGAATACCTATTACAACAATCAATGGAGGTATCAATGCGGTTAACAAGGTGATCTTATAGCCAAACAAATGCATAGTTCCCATGCTCCACACTACACCAATAATGACGACTCCCAGTGACAAGATCATTGAAGTGAAAGAACGGAAAAATAATAACAGGATCAAGGCTGAAAGAACAACACTGGCTAAGAGAAACCATTTCATTTCGTCAGCTATCCTTGTCGACATTTCGGTTCTTATCAATGGTAAGCCACTCAGATAAACTTCCTGGTTATTGGTTTTGCCAAATGTTTCCGCCAGCTGTCTTATATTTTTTACAACTGCATTTCTTTTTTTCGAATTCATTACATTTTTATCAACACTCACACCCATTAGCCATGCATTCGTTTCAGGATTGTAAAGGAGTTGCTGATAAAAAGGAAGGTTCAGAAAAATGTTTCCGCTACTATCAATCTCAGCCTGGCTAAGTTTTTTTTCAGCGAAAATGGCGGTGGCATTTAATTTTTCTGTTTCAGGATTTTTTACAAGGTTGATGGCTGAAGGAACAGAGATGACATCGGTTACGCCGTTTGCTTTTTTAAGATCACGGTGAAGTCCGGCATAATCATTAAATATTTTTTCTTTGAACAGCTCAGGAGTTTGAATGCCTATGACAAGCAGGTTGCCGTCCTGCCCATACTTTTGTTTGAATGCCTGGTAGGTTTTATTAGCCGGATGATTAGCCGGAATAGCCCGGCTGAATTCATAGCTTAGCTCCAGTTTAGAGGCATGATAGCCCATGAATGCAGTAGCTGCAAGAAGAAGAATCAAAAGAGCCAAACGATAAGCAAGAATGAATTGTCCGGTTTTTCGCCACATATAATTATTGTTTTCATCAGCCTGTTGATTGGAGCCAGTCTGATCTTTAAAGCAAGCCCTGCAAAGAAACATAAAATTGAACAACTCGCCACCATACCGGCTTATTCCCTGTTATAAAAAGGATTAATACGAACAACCTATAGTATTGTTGTCAGCTCTTTACGATATTTTTGACAAGTGAGAATTATTTTATTCATACTGCTATTGCTTAAGGGAGCTGAAAATTTTTATAGCAAAAGGCAGCTCAAAAATTAATTTTATCAATAAATAAGTTTGTCGGATAAATTACATCATACAAAAGGTATCGTTCTCCGCACGGTAAAATATGGCGAAACAAGTGTGATTGTTACCATATTTACAGAATTGTTCGGCGTACAAGCCTATTTGGTAAATGGCGTAAGAACTTCTTCAAAAAAAGGAAGTGGTAAAGCCAATTTATTTCAGCCAACTTCCATTTTAGAAATGGTGGTTTATCATAATGAATTAAAACAACTACAGCGGATTAAAGAATTCAAATGGAGTTTTTTATACCAGCATATTTTGTCTGATGTAAGAAAAAATGCAGTAGCGCTGTTTATGGTTGAGCTACTTACCAAATGCCTGAAACAACCTGAAGCGGATGCTGATCTTTTTCATTTTGCCGAAGATTCTTTTATACACCTGGATGAAGCCAGCGATGCCGTTACTGCCAACTTCCCTTTGTTTTTTGCGTTGCATTTACCTGTATTCTTTGGTTTTCGCTTTAGTGATAACTATTCAGAACGCCAACCATTTCTTGATTTGCAGGAAGGAGAATTTGTGAAAGAGCAACCGAAACATCCGCATTTCCTGGATGATAAACAGGCTTTTGTTACCTCGCAATTATTAAAAGTTCAGCAGCCTGAAGAACTTGAAGATATAAAATTGAACCATGATTACAGGCGTAACCTGTTATATGCATATGAGGTTTACTATGCATTGCACATACAGGATTTTGGAACAATGCGAACACCACCCGTATTAAGAGAAATTTTAAGTTAATATCATCACAGAGATTCTCAGACTATGGATTGAATTAATAGAATCAAAACTGATCATGATTTATAAAAGACTTTTTGATTCAGTAAATGTTGCATTACATAAAACCACTCCCGGCTTTTTCCCCTTTTCAAAACTACCAGCTATATTATCCACTTGCAATGCTCTGGCGCCATTAATGGTGGCCCATTTTAATAATTGTTCCGGGTCAATCCGTGGAAAATGATCATGGATAGT
>CAMLEX010000383.1 GCA_946479055.1 uncultured Bacteroidota bacterium
CTCTTGTTAATTCAAATGCCCGTAAAAAGAGATCTATCGAAATTTCTTCAGCTAATGTAAATCCTAAATATTCCTCACTCAAAACCTTTACAATAATAACTAACTCCCCTTCCACGAAAGATTTACTCAAACGTGTAATTCGATATTCATTGCGGGTATTTATTCCATAATATTTAAAACAGCATTGAGAAGTCGTACCGTCAAACCATGTAATTTCTGCAAACCTCTCTTTGTTCTGGCCTCTAATACCAGGAGTATCAAATATTAATGCCCGGGAATTTTTGGGAATGTATAACCCAGCTTGATGAGCCCCGGTTGCGCCTGAATCATTCGGACTTATAAACTTACAAAAGCTGTATTGATAAGATTTTACCGCGGCTATTGCACTTGATAATTCATCAATCATATTAAAATATCTTTTTAAGATAAAACATTAGAACAATATAAAATTTGCATCACTTTTATTTTGTTTAACAGTAAGTATTTCAATAAAATTCTTTAAGGAAATAAGTTGCTTTTGCTGATCAATAGTATAAGTGTCTATAATTGGTTTGGGAATTATTAATTGAAGATTCTCGGCAATCATTTCCTCAGTTTGATTTTTGCTAATTGCTGGTTCAAAAGTTAATAAGTTCTTTTGCTTTAATCTTGCCGCTTCAGATAAGATTTGACGCCAGCGATCTTTTGCAGAGGTTTTGACACCAAGCACAGTGAGCAATGAAACATCGAATGTAGAATCATGATATTCTTTTATACCCGGGAATATGAAATCAGGTTTTTTATTCAGCTCTGTTGCCTTTCCTCTTGAATAGTTAATTTTATGAGCATCAAAGATTTTTAATAGGTGATTTTCAAATGCGTATCCTGCCCTTGATTTCCTTCTATTCTGTACACTAAGAGAAAACTGAATAAAATCATCAACTTCAGTCCCTTTTTTACCAAATCCATTTTGAAGCTTTTCTTCAACGATGTGTTTTTCCAACGTCCGAAAAAGTAGCTCTTCCCTTTCCATCCAAGCTAAAAGAGTTTCATCCGGCGCTTCAAATGGATCGCTTTGTTTTATCGTTGACCTTGCGAATTCAGAGAACTCATTTTTTGCCGGAAATTTTTTCCCGAATTTCTTTAGAATTAAATCCAAATAATCTTCCCGCTCTTCAAGCTCAAAGCCAAGAGAAGACATGATATATTTACCCGCAAAGCCTAAGTCTTCTTTTTTACCAGTAAGGTCCTTAACGATAAATTTATTTTCAACTTCCGCTAAGCCAAAAAGCCATAAGAGTTGCTTCTCTGAAGTAGAATTGGCCGGAGCAATTATAACAGCCAAAGACTTTTTACCCGTTCTTGCAATAATAACCAGATCACCTACTGCGGCATTTTGTATTACGTCATTGGTGGTATAGTATAGCCTATACTCTGTTCTTGTAGCATGTTTTTCTCTCGCATCATACCATGTTAATCCCCCATCAGCTTCAACAATTTTATCTTCTTCATCTGATAATAAAATAAACTTGCCTTTAAATTTGAATTTTTCAGTACCAAAAATTTCTTTCATTTCTGTGATACCATTGAATTCATGTTGGTTCGAAGTGGGTTTTATCTCCACCTGACTGAGACGCTTTGCTGCAATTCCAGAAAAGAATTTTGAAAGACTATCAGACATTTGATTTATTCTTTTTCGATTTCAATACTTCTATGATCTCTCTTCCTACTGCTTCTATGAGTGGAACAACAACAGAGTTTCCAAATTGCTTATATCCCTGATTCATCGATACCTTGTCAACAATAAAATTGTCCGGATATCCCTGAAGTCTGGCGGATTCTCTGATTGTTAACCTTCTGGGAGTTTTGTTAACTTGAGGAATTAGAATTTCGGCTCCATCTTTATAATATCTTGCACTCATTGTTCTTGAAATTCCTTCTAAATCAACAAGGCCAAAACCAAATCCATTTCCTTTTGCCTTATGCTTTTTTGCATAATCCTGTAGATATTTCCACAAGTGATTTGAAAGAGTATACTTTGGATCCGGTTTCTTTTCTAAAATATCCCCTATCTTATGATTTGCTTCTGGAAGTTTGACCTTAGAAAAATCAAACTTTATATCGTTTCCAAATAACTTCTTATCAAATCCTACCATTATTGTTCTTTCTCTATGCTGAGGCACAAAATGCTTTCCATCCAAAACTTTATGATCAAAAGAATATTCTAAAGCTTCAAGTCTACTTTTAATTACTTTGAATGTATTTTTTTTATCGTGTGAAATCAGATTTTTTACGTTTTCCAAAAAAAATGCTCTTGGTCTATGTTTTCTAATTATCTCTTCAATATGAAAAAAAAGATTTCCTTGTTTTTCATCTTCAAATCCATGCTTTCTACCAAGACTATTCTTTTTTGTTACTCCAGCAATTGAAAATGGCTGACACGGAAAACCACCACATAGCAAATGAAAGCTTTTAGGGATATTATCTTTAACCTCCTTCTTAGTGATATCGCCAAAGGGAATTTCCCCAAAATTTGCACGATAAGTTTGCTGTGCATACTTATCCCACTCTGAACTAAAAACACATTTACCTCCCAGATTCTGAAGCGCCATTCTGAAGCCCCCTATGCCTGCAAACAAATCAATAAAAGTAAAATCTCCTTTGTCTGATTCGGGGAATGGAACATTTGCTTTTACTTCAAATAAGTATTCCTGAATAGCTTCTTCAACTTTTAATCCTGCAAAGCCATTTTCTGAATGTATATTTTCTTTGAAATAGGTTTTTGCAATTCTCCTAGCCTCCCCTTTTAGTTCATCATAGTGACTTAATAAAGTTTCTTCAATCGAAAATCCTTTGAATTGCTTTTTGGCCTCCCCTTTTGCTTTATACGCTTTTACATTAACCTTTGTACCTATCATACTTTTTTCTTTTTCCCGTTTGTGAATGTGTCTGTGTTAAAAAAATCCTTAAAGCTTATCTCCAGGCCATTACAAATGATCTTTGTCAGTGTATCAACCGATACATTTCTTTTTCCATTTTCAACATGGTTCATGAAAGTTCTGTCCACCTCTGCTTTCCAGGCTACAGCTTCCTGAGTGAGATTTTTTTCAGTTCGCAGCTCTTTTATCCGCAAACCGATTTTGGCTTTAATATCCATCTGGCAATAGTATTTTATGTGACTTAAAGTATATTGGCCTTTAAGTCACGTTGAATAAGTCAGTAATAAGTTATCAGGAAAGTTTCCTCAATAAAGACGAGAGAGTCTTTTCTACTTTGGCTGATTTAAGATCACATTCCCATACGGTGATGATCTTCCACCCTTCTTTTTTCAAAGCCTTGATAGCTTTGATGTCGTTGGAGCTATTGGCATTTATTTTACTGAGCCACCAATCAGTTCTTGTTTTGGGAACAACAAAATATTTACAATTAGTATGGCCATGCCAGAAGCAGCCATGAATAAAGATGACGGTTTTGTATTTGGGTAATACAAGATCTGGTTTGCCAGGTAATGCTTTATCGTGAAGTTTATAACGGAAGCCCTGCGCATGTAAAAATTTCCTTACCAGTAGTTCCGGTTTGGTGTTCGTCGCTCTTATCCGCGACATATTATAACTGCGGGTTATTTTATCATGCACATCGGCCATGCTGTAAAAATAAATGATACTTTGCCAATGCCCAATAGCGATATGCAGTACAAGAGTGCGACGCAAGGGACGTTGATCGTAGCTATAAAGCTGGTTACATAATTATTCTTATTCCCTGATTTTTAAACAGGCTTACTTAGTCACAAAATTCAACGCCTTCTCATAATTCGTGATCCAATCGCTCTTGACCTCGCCCTGTGCATTGAAACCACCGTTCATGGCAAAGTCGTAACCAAATTCGGCGCCGATCATGCCGCCGGCAAGATCGCCGCTGGCACTGCCACGCATGCCCAGGTCAGCAAATTCATTATTGTGATCAAACACGATATAGAATTGTTGCTGGATAGAACCCGAGGCTATGCCTTTGAAGCTGCCGTCTATTCCCGCTCCTGCATACAACGTAGAGGTTCCCGTTTTGAATTTCTTTTCAGCACCCACCTGTATCAGCTTATATACATCCGCCTCTATGTTATAACCATCGCAGTCGGCATTTAATTTGGCCACCTGCAGCGACACACTTATCTTAAGCCAGGAAGGACAATTGATGTCCACATTCCGTGCTGAGGTTATGATCTCCTGCGCTTCTTCGCTGGTGAGCTTAGTGTTGCACGTCATATAAGGATCCAGCACCTGGTAGCTGCCAATGGCGGTTTGGAGGAAAGTAAAATAATTAGCTACTGTTGCATACACCAGCCGCCTGTTGCCGGGACTGGGATCAAGCTGTGCGATACTGATAAGGCCGTTGATGTATTGCTTGTAATTGGATTGTGCTTCTTTGATCTTCGCCGACACAAAGCTATTGTGCTTACCCATTAATTCGTCGATCAGGGGTGTCTTCAGATCGCAGCATTTCTGTGCATAGGCCGCAAACGTTGCTTCGGTATTCCCGGGGCCCAGGGGCGGCTCGGGACATTTCAGTTCGTGATCCCTTTGGGCATGATCATATTGCAATTGGGTGAGGTATTGAACATCATCTTCATCGATGATCCCCAGCAGGGGAATATACTTGTCGCCCAGATCACTGATCAGTTCATTCACCAGGTCGTGGTAGACACCGGGATATAATTTCCCTTCGGCCCTGAGCTGTTCAGGTGTGGCCTGGCTGGCATTCATCCAGAACATTATTTCTTCCATGATAGATTGACGAAGACCTGCATGTTCGGCATTCCATGCCGCGGAAGCTTTTGAATTTTCCGGTGGATCGGGTATCTGGAATTTGCCTAGGGCGATTTCTTCAAAAAAATTCCGGTTATCAGTGCCATCGAGTTGCATTTTCTGTTTGCGGAGTGAAGCGAGGTTGATGCGGTTGCGATGACCTGACTTTACCAGCTGTGCCAGCGAAGACCTTCGCTGCGCTACCTGCATTTCTTTTTCAAAATGCTGAAGCGCTTTTTCCGCATCGTTGCCAAACAAATATATCAACGCCATGGAACGATTGGCTTCGGGATTCAGTTCGTCAATGGAAAGACATTTCTGCAGGTATTGTTTTGATTTTGCCAGGTCGCCTAATCCAAAATAAGCCTGGCCCATATTGTTCAGCAACATACTACTGTTGGGTTTTTCTACCAGGCAATATTGGAGAATGGGTATGGCATGCTGTTCCAATCCCGACATATTGAAGAGGGCGGCGAGGTTATTCCACCCCGGAATATCCGCCGGATCTTTGCCGGCCGCTTTCATAGCCAATAATAAAGCGGACTGCGGATTATTATCGTACCATCCACCGATAGCGGCAGATTGGATCTCTTTTACAGATTTTGATGCAACAAATTGTTCCACCTTTTGCACTGTCT
>CAMLEX010000384.1 GCA_946479055.1 uncultured Bacteroidota bacterium
TCTGAAAGAAATTCGGGAGGTTTTGGACATACGGGAAAGCAGTAAATGATAATACAATGATCAGAGCAATAATAGTTTTAGCAGTAGCAATTTGCCTGATGGCTTCATGCAGATCTACAAGAAAGATACAAACAGCTATTGCAAAAAAAGATTCCGTACAGGTGACAACTCCGGGACCGAACCGTTTGGGCGAGGACTCAGCCGCATTCATCCGGCAGACGGTAAATAAGATGCAGGCTGGTACAATCGGGTTTACTACTTTCTCCGCAAAAATCAATGTTGACTACCAAGGCACTGATGGAAAAAAATATGACGTTAATGCCAACCTGCGCATGTATAAGGACAGTGCTATCTGGATATCCATTACCGCTATTTTCGGCATTGAAGGACTGAGAGCTTATATTACCCGCGATTCTGTCAAAATATTAAACAAGCAGGATAAAGTATATTCGGCCCGTAGTGTGGCGTATTTACAGGAAGTGACCGCCTTGCCACTTGACTTGCATTCATTACAGGATATTTTAATAGGTAATCCTGTATTTGTTGATAGCACTATTAAATCTTATTCAAAAACGGGGAATACTATTTCTCTATTAAGTATAGGCACCTGGTTTAAAAACCTGCTCACCTTAAATGAATTCGCAAAAATCGAGAACAGCAAGCTGGATGATCTGGATAAAAACAGGAGCCGCACCTGCAACCTGAGCTATAGCGATTATGAGAATAAAAAAGGAGTCAATTTTTCTACAAAACGAAGGATTACAGTAGCGGAAAAATCTAATCTTGATATTAAGCTTGATTTTAAATCCTATGATTTTAATGAAACGTTAAGTTTCCCTTTTTCTGTGCCGAAAAATTATAAACGAAATTGAGCGAATAATTTATTTGCTATAACTCCGTTATAACTTTTCTGTTCCGGAAACTTTTTACTAATTCAAAAATCTGAACATGCGAAAATCCCTTCTTACAGTTCTATTATTTTTAGGGGCCACTGGTCTTATTTTGGCGCAGACTGCAGACAAAGCCGAGTTAGAAAGAGAGAGAAAGGAAATACAGGATGAGCTGAAGGAAATACAGGGGATGTATAACAAAGTAAAAGGCCAGACAAAACAATCATTAGGACAATTGAATATGCTGGCCAGGAAGATCACCCTGCAGGAACGTTATATCAGCAGTATCAATAAAGAGATCAGGATGATTGATGATGATCTTTACCGGAGCAACCTGGAAATTTATCGTTTGCAAAAACAATTGGATACACTGAAGTCGGAATATGCCCGTACAATTGTTTATTCTTACAAGAACCGTAGCAGTTTTGACTACGTTAATTTTATTTTTTCCGCCAATAGTTTTAATGATGCTGTCCGCAGAGTCGCTTATCTCAAAAGCTACCGGGCCTATCGTGAGAAACAGGTCACTACCATTAATGAAACACAACAGTTGATTGCAAAACGACAAGAGCAGCAATTGGGAAGAAAGCAACAGAAAAGTGTAGCGTTACAAAGTCAGACAACGCAAAGAAATGAATTATCAGAACAGAAAAAGGAAAAAGACGTTGTTGTATCTAAACTGAAATCGCAGGGAAGTGAACTGCAAAAACAAATTGCTGCTAAAAAGAAACGTGATCGCGACCTTAAGAATGCGCTTACTGCCATTATAAGAAGAGAAATAGAAGCTGCCAAGAAAAAAGAAGCAGACAGGATAGCTGCAGAGAAGAAAGAAAGGATCAGGATTGCAGCGGAGAAAAAGAAAAATGAAGTAGCAGCAAACGCAGCCAATCCAACAGCTACTCCCGTAATTACTCCCGACAAACCGGAAGAAGTAGAAAAAAAACCGGCTAGTTATCTGGAGTTAAATGCGAGAGATGTAAAGTTAGGTACGGATTTCTACACTAATAAAGGCAAATTGCCCTGGCCGGTAGATAAAAGTTTCGTCAAGATCCCATTTGGTAGGTATAAAGTGGAAGGGTTTGAAAACATATATGATGATAATCCTGGTCTTACAATCGGTACGCAAGCCGGATCATCGGTAAAATCCGTATTTAATGGAGAAGTAATGGCTATTCATAATTATGGGGAAGGAGCAGCAGTAATAATCCGTCATGGAAAATATATTACAACGTACAGTAACCTTTCGAGCGTTAGTGTTAGCAAAGGCTCAATAGTTACAACAGGATTTGTAATTGGCAGGGCAGGTGATGCCGACGATGGTTCCGGCGGGCAAGTAAACTTCATGCTGATGATAGAAAACAATAATGTAAACCCGGCAAGCTGGTTACGGAGATAAGGAGGTTTATAGTTTTTGGTTTATTGTTTATGGTTCTGTAAATCGGAAAGTCTTTCTTGCCATCGATACACTTTTATTTGCCATATATAAGAGTATCAAAAATAGGGAAGGAGATTATGACTATCGGAAACCAACCATAAACTACAAACGATAAACCAAAAACTGATTATAGAAACCGTTCATATAATTTTTCATACACCGGAATTATATTGCTGATATCATATTTCTTGGCATGAGCAGCAGCATTTGTTTTAAAGACTTTTAAAACATCTTCATTTTTTAAAATATCCAGAGCATAGTTACTCATCGTATTTATATCTCCTATATCAGCCATATAACCGGTTTCGCCCTGGATCATAATTTCTTTCAGACCGCCGGCATTGGTTGATACTACCGGTACGCCGGATGCCATGGCTTCCAGGGCTGCCAATCCGAAACTTTCGTAGTCTGAAGTAAGTAAAAACAGGTCGGCGATGGCCAGAATATCTTCCATCTGTTCCTGCTTGCCCACAAAACTTACATCATCACATACGCCTAAGGAACGACTGAGTTCTTCTGTCATCTGTCGCTCCGGTCCATCACCAACAAACAATAATTTGCTTGGCAGTTGCTTATGCACTTCGTGAAATATTTTTACCACGTCCTGCACCCTTTTTATTTTCCGGAAATTGGAAGCATGCAATAAAATGCGTTCGCCGTTTGGAGCAATGACTTTTCTAAATGCATCAATAGGCTTGCGGGTAAAACGCTGTACATCCACAAAGTTGTAAATAACTTCTATTTCCTTTTCAATGGTAAATGTGTTATAGGTTTCATCCCGAAGATTTTCTGATACGGCTGTGATGGCATCACTCTGGTTGATAGAAAAAGCTACTACGGGTGCATACATCTTATCACGACCCACTAAGGTAATATCTGTGCCGTGAAGGGTAGTAATAACAGGTATTTTTTTCCCTTCCTTCTCCAATATTTTCTTCGCCATATAAGCAGCAGATGCATGGGGAATGGCATAGTGTACATGCAGCAGATCAAGATCATTGTTTTTTATTACATCCACCATCGTACTGGCTAAAGCCGTTTCATAAGGCGGGTAATCAAACAAAGGATAAGTAGGTACCTGTACTTCGTGATAAAAAATATTCGGTATAAACCCATTAAGCCTGACGGGCTGCTGGTAAGTAATAAAATGGACCATATGTCCTTTCTGAGCAAGGGCCTTTCCTAATTCGGTAGCCAATACACCACTACCGCCAAAAGTAGGGTAACAAACAATTCCAATTCTCATAAAATTATATATTGCTTATATAACAACCCTAAGGTAACAGTTTTGCTGCAGGAAGGTTTACCGTTCAACTTAAATATTTATTTTCCTGTTTCACCTTAACTTAGCCAAAACTCAATTTTACATGAGAAGATCAATTATTTTCTGTGCCTTATTTATTACAGGATCTGTTTCTTATGCTCAAAAACAAGACTCATTGATGATCCGTCGCATAGCGGATGAAGTATTGATTAATGGCAAAGCTTTTGAAAACCTTCGGTACCTGACCAAACAGATAGGTGCAAGGTTAGCCGGTTCTGCCGGTATGATAAAAGCCGAACACTGGGGATTTAAAACTATGCAGGAAAGTGGCGCGGAAAAAACATGGTTGCAGGAATGTATGGTGCCGCATTGGTTAAGAGGAGGAAAAGATGAAGCAGGTATTATTTCTTTTCAGTCCACAACAAACGGAATAGGCACAAGCAGAATGGAACGAAAGCTGGACGTAATTGCTCTCGGAAATTCAGTTGGCACCGGCTCAAAAGGTATTGTGGACAATGTGGTGCTTGTAAATTCTTTTGATGACCTGGAAGCAAAAAAAGAGTTGGTTAATGGAAAGATTGTTTTCTATAATTATAAATTCAATCCAACTTATGTCAATACCTTTCTTGCTTATCGTGATGCAGGACAATACAGGAGCAAGGGTCCAAGCCGTGCAGCAAAGTATGGTGCTGTCGCAGTGATTGTAAGAAGCCTGAGCCTTAGTACAGATAACAATCCTCATACAGGAGCTACACGATATGATTCTGCTTATGCAAATATCCCTGCAGTAGCCATTGGTTTAAGAGATGCTGATTTTTTAAGCGATAAGCTTAGCAAAGAAAAAGTCAGTGTGTACATAAAGACGAATGGAAAATTTCTTACAGATACTATTGGTCACAATGTGATCGGTGAATTAACAGGATCTGAATTTCCCGATGAGATCATAACGGTCGGCGGACATTTGGATAGCTGGGATAATTGTGAAGGCGCCCATGACGACGGAGCCGGTTGTGTACAAACAATTGAGGTGCTGAGAGCTTTTAAAGCTGTAGGGTACAAATCGAAAAGAACAATCCGATTTGTATTGTTTGCCAATGAAGAAAATGGTTTAAGAGGCGGAGCGAAATATGCCGAAGAAGCTTCAGCAAAAAAAAGAAAAACACATTTTTGCATTAGAAAGTGATGCCGGTGGTTTCACACCAAGGGGATTTGGTTTCACAGTATCTGATGAACAGTATAATAAAATAATGAAATGGCGTGAACTGATTGCTCCTTATGGAGCCGACGAATTTGTGAAAGGGGGTGGTGGGGCTGATATCAGTCCGCTGAATACAACTTTCGGAACTCCGGTAGCAGGATTGAATCCCGATACACAACGTTATTTTGATATACACCATGCCCGTAATGATGTATTTGAAAATGTAAATAAAAGAGAACTGGAATTAGGAGCAGTTAATATGGCAGCATTGATTTACCTGGTTGATCAATACGGACTTTAAATACATCTTTGATGGTTGAATATGCAAATTGAAAAAAATTATAACGTAAGTAAAGATGATTATCTTATCAGCACGGATCCGTCTTTATTGGATGTTGATGTTATCTATAATTACTTGTCTGGCGAATCTTATTGGGCCAAAAATATACCAAGAGATGTAGTGGAGAAATCAATTGCCAATTCATTGTGCTTTGGCCTTTATCATCACAATAGGCAAATAGGATTTGCCAGGCTTATTACGGACAAAGCAACATTTGCTTACCTGGCAGATGTTTTTATTATATCAGAATACCGCGGAAAAGGTTTGTCAAAATGG
>CAMLEX010000385.1 GCA_946479055.1 uncultured Bacteroidota bacterium
TCAGGGAGGATGATAGGCCTACGATATCAATAACAACGGTTTTATTCACGGTAGTCTTTTATATTATGTTTAAAGTTTAGGTCTAAAGTTTAAAGTTTTTCAAAGAAGTGTAACAAAAAAAGGATGTAAAAACTAATGCAATGTTAATCGTAAGCTGGCATATATCCCACAAAGCCACGGAGGCCACAAAGTATTTTTCTTTGTGCTCTTTGCGCCTTTGTGGGAAAACCGTCTACGACAAAGCAAACTTATTTTAATACTGATTAACCTCAAACAATTAAACTTTAAACGTTACATCATTTCTTTGATTCCAGTAACGAAATTACCCATTGCATTTCACGAATAATCGAATCTGTCATGGGCAGTTTCAAAGCATCGGGCAATACATCCCAGGTATAGGTTTCAATTTCCAGTTGCCGGGTCAATGAGTGTTGCTTATGTAAATTCAGCACAGTTATTATATCAGGTTGTGTTGATTGCAACAAACCATAATTTTCCACGAACAAGGGAACATGAAAATGTGAATGCCACTCTATAGTTAATGGATCATCTGCTTGTTGTATAGCTTCCGGCAGGTCGGGATATTTTTTTAACTCTCCGTTCTTTTGTAAGGCTACCACCTGGTGCAGGTAAGTAGTTTCATTGAATTGTTTAAAGGCATCAATCACTGTATTTCTTTCTTCAACATTAACAGGAATGCCTGCTTTTAAAGCAGCACTGATTTGGATCTTACCAATCCTGATATTTTTTTGTTGAAGTAACGCTGTTACCTGCTGGTGATCTTCATAGCCAACTGCAAAATGACAGATATCATAACACAATTGCACATGTTCTTTTAGAGCCTTCACAGATATTTCATCTGTCCAGTCGAAATGTTTATTTAGCAAAGAAGTTCCTAATGGTAACAAGTAGTCATCATACCAGTTAAAAAATTCAATACCTGACTCCAGCAAGCCATCTGGTTCCGGTTCAATATCAATATGAATGATTTTACCCGTATCGTTTTTTATTTCAATCAGCTTTATGATTACTTCCAGAAGGTGAGCGGTTGTTTTTTTAAAAACCGTGTCCATTTGTTCCGCTGAGTGCCAGTGCCTGTAAGAAAGCGGCGAAGTGGAGATACCGCCTTCCATTCCTTCCGGCAATAAATGTGATAGAATTTCTGCTAAACGTATTGTGTAATCAACACGATACTGTGTGGTCCAGTCGGGCGCATGCACCTGGTCTTTTACAATCGTATGATGAAAGCTTCCATAGGGGAATCCATTCATGGTAAAGACATAACAATCGTTTTCTTTTAGCCATTCAATAAAAGCAGACAGGTTTTTTTCTTTTTTTAATTCAAGACTTGCAATATTGGATAAGCGTAAACCAATTCCAAAACGGCCACCGGGATTGATTTGTTTTTTTATCAATGGAATATGTAGTTGCAGTTGTGAAAAGTGTTCCTCCCAGCTTTCACCGGGATGTATATTACTGCAATACGTTAATTGCCCGTAGTGGGTGTCCATGCCATTCTGTTTTTATTGATCCAGTCGCCTGATCTTTTTAAAAGTGGTATATCCAGTTCGTGTACTTCTTCACCCTTACCTATTGACTGCAAAAGCATGATGGTGAGTTTACCACCTAGATGTTCACGAAATTCATTCAGGCCGGCAATCAAAGGACTGTGCCCGTCGTCGATCATCATTTGCGGATGTGTGAGATCAAATCCAAGTTTTGCCATCAGCTTCATGATCCTTGTGATATCTTCTTCTGATATTTTTCCTGCGCAAAATGAATAAACACTATCCAACACAATTCCCATCGCTACAGCCTCGCCATGGAGAACGGAAAAATTGGTAAGCTGTTCCAGTTTATGAGCACTCCAGTGACCAAAATCCAAGGGTCGTGAAGAACCCATTTCAAACGGATCACCACCTGCTATATGTTGCAGGTGCAATTCAGCACAACGTTTTATAAGATACTTCATCGCAGGCATGTCTCTTTGCGCCAGCAGATTAGCATTGTCTTCAATCCAGTTGAAAAAAACGGCATCTTTTATCAGCGCTACTTTAATAGCTTCTGAAATGCCGGATCTCCAATGGCGTTCATTCAACGTAGTGAGAAAATGATAATCATTAAAAACAACAGCGGGTGGTGCGAATGTTCCTAGAAAATTTTTCTTTCCGAAAAAGTTGACACCATTCTTAACGCCGATACCCGAATCGTTTTGTGATAGTACAGTTGTTGGGATGCGGATATGCCGGATACCGCGATGCGAAACCGCGGCCGCATAACCTGCAATATCCAGTAAAGAACCGCCGCCGATGGCTACGATATAAGAATGCCTGTCGATACCATATTGATGTACGGCTTCGGTTATTTTGTCAAATGCCTGCTGGTCATTTTTTGACTGTTCCCCGCCCGGAATTATTATAAGGTCTTGTACCAAAGAATAGGAAGGCAGATCTTCGAGATAGGTCTTTATTTTGATTTGCAAATCCGGGTGATGATCCACTACACCCTGGTCTAATACGAACAAAAGCTTTTTCTTGTTATCTGTTTGTTGTGATTTTAAATATTCACGAAACAAAGGGTTAGATATATCAAATAATTGTTCTGTAAAGAAGACCTTGTATTCAAAGTGTACCTGGAATGACTGCTGCAAAAAATCCATATTCATCTGGTGAACTTATATAAGAAACGATTTAAAAATACGGTGAACCTATAAAAAAATGTGAGTGATAGCAAACCAACGGCGAAATTAAGCATTGAATCGCATTGGAGGGTAGGGGGCCGATTCTTATTTTGAAAGAGTATTTGTTAAAATCGCTGGTTAAAGATGTGCCATCAATAAACAAATAATCCCAACGTATGTAAGGTCCGTAAACAAGCTTTTCTCCGGTACTGCCATGAATGTTTTATAATCCTGAAGGGATTAAATATGAATAACCCCGCCTGGTAGGTGGGGAAACAGGGGTTTTTTGAAAGAACCCCGAAGGGGTTCAATACAATTTTCACAATAAATATTTTTCATCAAATTCAACTTCATGTTCCCTTAATAGCTCAATATATTCATCCCGAAAGGAAACAATTTTATGATGTACTTCCTGGGTCTTTACATATTCAATCAACCTGTTCTTTTCTTTAACCGAATAAGTAAATGCACCATAACCATCCTGCCAGCCATTGAAATTTTTAAATATTCCATTATCCTTAATAAAGCCGGAGCTGGCAATCTTTATATTCTTACCAGGTCAGCCAGGGGAACAGAAGGATGAAGATGCGTTACAATATGTAAATGATCTTCCACACCATTAATCCGGTACAAATGGCAGTTGCTTTTATTTAATATACCCCAGACATACTTAAAAAGTTCAGGTCTGGTCTCTTTTTCCAATACCGGCTCTCTTTGTTTTGTACTAAATACAATTTGATACAAAATTTGTGTGTGAGTACTCATAAGCTTTAGTTATTCAACCCTTTCAGGGTTGATTGCAGGATGATTTTTGTCTCCTCCGGGTTTCACCCGGGGTTATTCAAATTTAATCCCTTCGGGATAAAACAAAAGATATAAAGTACCGCTGATTTGGTGAGCAACTCGTTTTCAAACGTCAAAAAAATTGCGGATTTAATTAAGTTAGAAGTATGTGTCAGGTTACCGCAAACAACTTCGCCAATAAAATAGATAAAGGCAACAGGCATAATATGATCAATGCCCAACCAATTGCTCCAAAAGCAGCAGCCCAGGCGGCATTCATTAATATGACGGCCAGCACACCGGCTTTTACAGATTGGCGGATATTTTTAGCAACTGGATCTTTTATCGCTTTGCTTAATGGTAAGAATATCATTATGCCAAATAAAAGGATAAACCCTATTGCATATAACAATTGATCATTTGAATAAGCAAACCAACTGATAGCTGCTAATACTATCAAATAAAAAGCGACCGCCGCATACAGCGTTTTCTTTTTACCACCATGCACTTCATCACGGCTGATCATGGTGATGGCTGCTATATAAATGATCGGAAAAAAACCAAGCCACCAATATTCCATAACGGCTGCTGGTACAATACTCATTCCTAATAACAAATTGAATCCACGGCATAAGCCCATATTGATAGGACCCAATAATGAATGATGTTTTCCCCACTTATCATAAACTAAAGCTGCTATAGCAATGATAACAGCCAACAAGACCGATAGCGACAGTAATCCATCTGAATGGACAAAACCAGCGGCAACGATTGCCATCAATAATAACAGCCCACCTAAAACTGAAGCACTTTGTTTGCTGATCAGCCCGCTTGGTATTGGACGTTCAGGACGTTCTATCTTATCAAGTTCGGCATCAAAAACATCATTAAAGACCACGCCTCCGCCATACAGCCCGATGGTGGCTAACACTAATAATAGAATGGATGATAATGAGTATTCCGGGGATGCGAAATATCCTGAGATGATGACACCTGCAAGAATATCCGCAATAGCTGTAACAATATTCGCCGGCCGCATCAAACGTAAAAAGCCTGTCAGTCTTTGCACTTCATTGTATTTATCGGATGATGATCGAATCCTTATCCATTCTTGGTTGTTGCCCGCCTCTTAAAATAGTATTGCCCTGGAACTTCTGGCTCTGATCTATTTCCTGCAGGCCGGTGAGTTCGGCTTCATTGATCTGTTTGCTTTGCGCAAAGGCTGTGATAGCATTTTGATAAGTTACCATTTTTATATCTTCATCACTGATGCCTTTTTCTTTCATCAGCGCAGCTGTTTTAGGAACAGCCAGCGGATCGCTGATACCCCAATCAGCAGCGGAATTGATCATGATCCTTTCTGTTCCATATTGATTCACGATCTCTACCATCCGTTCATTACCCATTTTTGTAAAAGGATAAATAGTAAAGGCAGCCCAGAAGCCGCGATCCAGTACTTCTTTCACCGTTTCTTCATTGTTGTGATCAACGATGACGGTATAGGGGTCGAGGCCATGTTCAACAGCAATATCCATACTGCGGGTGGTGCCTCTTTTTTTATCGCGGTGAGGCGTATGGATCTGTACCGGCAGTTCAGCTTCCTTTGCCAGTTCCAGTTGCAGGCGATAATATTTTTCTTCCGCCGCTGTCTGGTCATCAAAACCGATTTCGCCAATTCCAACGACACCTTCCTTATAAATAAAAAGCGGAAGTATTTCCATTACCTGTTCGGCCAATGCTTCGTTATTCGCTTCACGGGAGTTGAGGCCGATGGTGCAATAATGTTTGATACCATATTGTGAAGCACGGAAACGTTCCCATCCTATCAGACTGCTGTAATAATCCCTGAAAGTAGCGACACCGGTACGCGGTTGTCCAAGCCAGAAAGCAGGTTCAATGAGTCCGACAATTCCGGCATCGGCCATAGCCTGGTAA
>CAMLEX010000386.1 GCA_946479055.1 uncultured Bacteroidota bacterium
ATGGATACCAGTTAAAACAGGGTGCAACAGCATTAACAGAATCCTGGCAGGCCTATCCTTCCGTTTCTAACAATCATTTTATGCTGGGTCATTTAATGGAATGGTTTTATTCGGGACTGGCGGGTATTAAACAGGTAAAAGGATCAGTAGCATATAAAGAAATTGAAATAAGACCCGAACCAGTTGGCGATATTACTTCAGCAAAAGCCAGTTACCATTCTTCCTATGGATTAATTGTAAGTGACTGGAAAAAACAAGGAAGTAATTTTGAATTAAAAGTAGAAATACCTGTCAATACGATATCTACGGTTTATCTTCCTGCCAATAAATCATCTGTTGTAAAAGTGAATGGAGAAAATGCAGACGATATGATTTATAAAAATGGAAAAGCGGTTATAAAACGCGGGTCAGGAATTTATCATTTTACGGTACAATAAAAAAAATTGATGAAAGCGTTAGTTTGTAAACAACCAGGATCGTTTCAGTATATAACAAAAGAAAAACCTTTATCAGAAAAAGGAAGGGCCATTTTAAAAATAAAAAGGATTGGCATCTGTGGTACGGATCTTCATGCCTTTGAAGGAACCCAACCTTATTTTGAATACCCAAGAATATTAGGGCATGAATTGGCAGCAGAGATAGTAGCGATAGAACCTAATGATCAGTTTTCAGTAGGCGATAAGGTTACATTCATTCCTTATTTCAATTGCGGCGAATGTGTTGCCTGCCGTAATGGGCTTACCAATTGCTGTGTCAACATGAAAGTTTTTGGCGTGCACATTGATGGTGGTATGTCCGAATATATTTCTGTGCCAGTTCAATATTTGATCAATGGAAATGAGCTGAGTTTTGATGAATTGGCGCTGGTTGAACCACTGGCCATTGGTGCACACAGCATCCGCAGGGCGGCAGTAAGGCAGGGTGAATTCGTGCTGGTGATCGGGGCGGGTCCCATTGGATTGGGCGTGATGGAATTTGCAAGAATAGCCGGTGGCCAGGTGATTGCGATGGATGTAAATGAAAAACGTCTCGCCTTTTGCAAAGAAAAATTAAATGTAAAGCACACGATCAATCCGCTAGCAGCAGATACCGTGAAAGAGTTGCAGCTCATCACCAACAAGGATATGCCAACCGTGGTGATTGATGCCACCGGAAATTTAAAAGCGATTAATACTGCTTTTCAATATATGGCACATGGGGCAAGATATGTGCTGGTGGGTTTGCAAAAAACGGAAATAAGTTTTAGCCACCCTGAGTTTCATAAAAGAGAAGCTACGCTGATGAGCAGCAGGAATGCGACAAGACAAGATTTTGATCATGTGCTTAATTGTATGAAACAAAAATGGGTTGACCCGGCCACATATATCACGCACCGGGTGCATTTCGATGAAGTAAAGACAAATTTTGAAAGTTGGCTGGTACCGGCGAACGGTGTGATAAAGGCCATGGTGGAACTGTAGCTTTTAATCTATTCATTAACGACAATAGAAATAAAAAAAATATGGAATATAGAATCTTAGGAAAAACAGGTTTCAACGTATCCGTCATCAGCCTCGGCACCTGGCAGGTGGGTGGTAAATGGGGAAGCAATTTCGATAATAAAAATGCAGAAGAAATCCTGAATACCGCCATTGATAGCGGGATCAATTTTATCGATACAGCTGATGTTTACAGCGATGGTGAAAGTGAGAAAGCCATTGGGAGATTTCTTAAAACAAGGAAAGAAAAAATTTATGTGGCTACAAAATGCGGCCGCCAGATACAACCACACATCAATGAAGGTTACAAACCTGATGTGTTGAGGAAATATGTACAAGATAGTTTACAGCGGCTGCAAATTGAAACTATCGACCTTGTACAACTACATTGCCCGCCAACGCAGGTGTACTATCGGCCGGAGATCTTTGAATTATTTGACCGGTTAAAACAGGAAGGCAAAATTCAGCACCTGGGTGTAAGTGTAGAAAAAGTAGAAGAGGCAATTAAAGCGATAGAGTTTGACAACGTCACTTCGGTGCAGATCATTTTTAATATGTTTCGCCAGCGGCCAGCCGACTTGTTTTTTGACCTGGCAAAAAAGAAAAATGTCGGCGTTATTGTAAGAGTGCCCCTCGCCAGCGGTTTGTTAACCGGAACCTTCACCGCTCAAACAGAATTTCAAAGTGGCGACCATCGTCATTTCAATCGTAACGGTGAATCGTTTGACAAAGGTGAAACCTTTTCCGGTATTGATTACACAACAGGTTTGAAGGCTGTAGAAGAATTAAAAAGAATATTTCCAGCCAATAAAAACTTAGCTGCCGTTGCACTCAAATGGATCATGCAGTTTGAACAGGTTAGTACAATCATACCCGGGGCATCGAGGCCGGCTCAAGTGCTGAACAACCTCGGCGCATTAGAAGAAGATTTAATTACCGATGAGCAGTTGAGCGAGGTGAAAGCCATTTATGAAAAATTCATTAAGCCGTCGGTTCATCCGTTATGGTAAGCAACCTGTATCGTTAAATATCCCTAGGCTCAAGAAAATATTCTTATCATTCACTATCCTTCTTTCATCAGGGAAAAAGGGAAATATTACATTAACCGCAACCGGCGAAGGATTGCAAGCACGTACTATAACCCTGAAAGCAAGCGATTAAACGGAGTAAATGAACGCAATCGTTCCCGGAAAAAAAATTGTATTCAAATAGTAAAATCTTCCATCTTTATAGTGAAACCTTACATTTTTGAGTGATAGGTGTACATGTACCTTTAGCATGATGAATGAATAACCTTGCCCTGACGATCATTCATTTTTACTAACGATAAAACGCTTACTGCATGAAACGGTTTCTGATTGTTGCCAGACATTATTTTTTTAAAAAATTATTACCTGCCCGGGTAAGCACTACAGTTTTTTTTACATTCCCACTCAATTTAGTGACTCTTAAAAAATCAATTGTCTTAGCAGCTGTTCTTCTATCTATTAATATATATGGACAAGGAAACAACGACAAACAGCAAACTGAATATAAGAATGCAATCAAAGAAAGATCGGCGAAGATCATAAACACATTAGGCATTGCCGATTCAGGTAAGTACAAAGCTGTACTTGATGAATTGATGAATCAATATTTCGGCCTCAATACAATACATGAGCAAAATAAAACAGCGATCGCTGAAATAAAGAAAAAATCATTGTCAAAAGAAGAAGCGGAACAAGCCATTAAAAAAGAGGAAGAAAAAAGATCTTCACTATTGTTGCAGCAGCACGCCACGTTTATTGCTCATTTAAAAAAGAGCTTAACGGAAGACCAGTTGGAAAAAGTAAAAGATGGGATGACATACAGAGTTTTCCCAATCACTTATGCTGGCTACCAGGACATGCTCACCAACCTGACTGTGGAACAAAAAAACCAGATCTACACATGGCTGAAAGAGGCAAGGGAATTAGCAATGGATGAGGGGTCATCAGAAAGAAAACACCAGGTATTTGGCAAATACAAAGGAAAGATCAATAACTACTTATCTGCAGCTGGTTATAATATGAAAAAAGAAGGAGAGGAATGGCAGAAGAGAATAAAGGAAAGGGAAGCTGCAAAAAAAGGAACTAACAACCAATTATAAAAAACAACTAACTGTTTAATTTTAAAAATAACACAGCCATATGAACTTAAAACGACTTGCTGCCAGGTTGGGTGTCTTACTGCTATTCTTATGCACCCAACTTTTCTCCTATGCGCAGGAGAAAACCATTACCGGTAGTGTGGTAGACCAACAGACTGGTAAGCCCATGGAAGGAGTTAACGTCCGGATAAAAAATACTTCTAATGGTACTACAACCAATGACAAAGGTGAGTTCACTATTAAAGTCCCTTCAAGTGAGTCAATAGTTACTATTACCTATGTAGGTTATATGGTCTATGAAACTAAGGTAGGTACAGGTTCATTACAAAAGATACAATTAAGCACCGTCGATAAATCGCTGGAGGATGTAGTTGTTGTGGGTTATGGATCACAAAAAAGAAGTCATTTAACTGGCTCGGTTGGAACTATTGAAATGAAAAACATCCAAGATCTGCCAGTAGGTAATTTATCTGAAGCATTAAAAGGACAAATTGTTGGTGTAGGAGTATCAGGTGGATTTTCCCGGCCAGGTGAACCTGCAAGTATAACTATCAGGAACCCGATATATTTTTCTAAAGATGGTGGTTCAAAAGAGCCGCTCTATGTAATAGATGACATAATACGTACAAAAGCCGATTTTGATTTATTAGACGCAACTGAAGTTGAAAATATTTCAGTGCTGAAAGATGCAGCAGCGGCTATTTATGGTATCCTGGGTTCAAATGGTGTTATCGTTATCAAAACTAAAAAAGGCAAATCCGGAACTACCAGTGTAAGTTATAATGCATCGTTTGGAATGTCAGACGCTCCCTTCATGCCGAAAATGATGAATGGGTATGAGCAAGCGGTTTATATGAATAGTTATCTGGGCGGTTCTAAAAACTGGGATACAGCGGCAACAGCAGCACTTGCTGGATATTATACACCTGACGAACTTGATCACTTTAAAACTCATAATTATGATTGGTTGTCGCAGGCATGGCAAACGGCTACTGAAACCCGCCATACACTCAATATTTCAGGCGGTTCAGATAAGGCTACTTATTTTGCAGGGTTCAGCTATAATTCTCAGAACAGTAATTTTGATGGCTTGGGCTATAAAAGATATTCTTTCAGAGCCAGCAGTGATATAAAACTTACTACGGGTTTGAAACTCGGCTTGTCTTTGAGCGGGAATTTGGCTGACAGAAAAAATACATTTAATAAACAGGGGAACGAAAGCCTGGATAACGATTGGAAAACACTTGTTGGTGAATCACAGTTTAACCCGTCGCATATAAACGGCTTACCCATTTTAATACCAGGCGCAGGCACCAGTTCAAATATCAATACCTACCATTATTTTGCGGTACATGATCTTGACAACTACACCAGTTCTTATAACACAGGGATAAACTTCCAGGGACAATTGTCTTATGAGGTACCCTTTATAAAAGGTTTGAGAGCTGCCGTAAATTTCAATAAAAATATTGCTAATTCCTGGGGCAAACAGTACGGTACAAAGTATAATGTTTACGATTTCAACAAACTAGGTGAACATGGTCATATTTTAGGTGACTCTGTTTTAAGATCATATACATGGAGTAACGGCGACAGGGTAAGGCTTAATCCTACCATAGTCAGGAATTATCAATTAAATGCAACGGTTAACTATGACCGGACTTTTGGAAAACACCAGGTCGGTGCATTGTTTGGATATGAACAAAGCGAATCATTTGCCGATGGTGTGGCAGGACAGATCGATGGTGTTGTAGTTGGTGGATTGGACAATCAGAATT